>CAISJA010000511.1 GCA_903885525.1 uncultured Opitutaceae bacterium | reverse complement strand
GGCGAGGGCGAGCCCGCCGAGGAGGGTGGTGAGCAGGCGCTCAAAATCCTGGGCGAGGCCGCCGGTGAGCCGGCCGAGGCTGTCGAAGCGGTTGGCGCGGATGAGCTCCTCCGGCGTGAGGGACATTTCCTCGGGATTGCGAAAGACAACCACGGCACCGTGGCGGGTGCCGTCCGCACCGGCGACCGGCCGGCAACTGAAGGCGACCGGCCCGGGTTTGCCGCCCTTCCGCTCCAGGGAAAATTCCAGGTTCAGCGCGGTGGCTTGGCCCAGAACAAGGGCGCGGTGGACGGGACTCTCCCCCGGTGCGCCGCTGACCCGATGCACGAGCCGGAAGTGCTCCGCCACGGGCTGCCCGGACGCCTCGGCCGGGCTCAGTCCGAGCAGACGGGCGGCGGCGGGGTTGAGAAAAACAATGTCGCCGCGGGTGTCGGCCACCAGGGCACCCTCGGGCATTTCCTCCAGGAGCGCAGAGAGCGAGGCGAGGGGCAGTCCGCCGGGGCCGGCGGTGGCGGCACCTTCCGGCAACGAAGCGACGAAGCCGAGCACGCGCAGCAGTTCGCCCTGGCGGGCCTGGAGCCGCACGTAACCGGCGTGGACCCACAGCTCGGCACCGTGCCGGTGCCGGAGCCGGAGTGTGCCGAGGCAGAGGTGTTGCCCCGGGAGGGGGGGGCGAAAATAGGCCGGCAGTCCGTCGGCCGTGTCGGCGGGGGGCAGCGCGTGCAGGAAGGAGGCGTTTGTGTTGGGCAGCTCCGCTTCGGCATAGCCCAGCATGGCCTTGAGGGCGGGGGAGAGCCAGGTGCGCCCGCCGGCAAAATCGAGGTCGAAGAGCGCGATGCCGCCGCTCCCGCTCAGCGTGCCCAGGCGTTCCTCGGCGCGGGTGGAGGCTGCTTCGGCGGCCTTGCGTTCCTCGATGTCGAGGTGGACGCCGACCACACGCTGCAAGGCCCCGTTCGGCCCGAAGACCTGCACTCCGGTGCTTTGGACCCAGACAAAATGGCCTTGCGCGTGCTTGAGACGGTACTCGACCGAGAAAGGCCGGCTGCCCACGGTCGGGGCGCGGCCGGCCAGGCGGTCAGGGGCCGCACCGGTGTCATCGGGGTGGATGAGCGCGAGCCAGGTCTCATAGGTGTCGGCGAGGGCGGATTCGCCGTAGCCGAGCATGGTTTTCCAGGCGGAAGAGTAGTGCGCCTCATTGCGCAGGAAATTGAGGTCGAAGAAGCCGAGGGAGCTGCGCTCTGCGAGCAGCCGGAACATCGGGGCGGAGGCGGCGTCGCCGGGCACGGGGGGCGGAGTGGGGGAGGCCGGATTCAAGCGGGTGGTGGGCGAGGTGGTGGCACCGGGCGAGAGTTGTCCGGCGCGGGGCGAGCTTCAGGGCGCCGGGACCGGTTTTCAGCATAATAATTCCGCGAATCTGCCGGGAAAACGGCGCGGGCGGCACCCAGATGTGCCTCACCAGATCCGCCAGCGGGGCGCGGGCGGGTGGCCAATGGACACCACAAACATGGGTGGGCTCCGCGCCCACGCCGGAAAGCAGCAGGGTGACCAGGAACCCGGGAGCGATGCGGCCGGCCGGTGCCAGGTCTGCGGCCCGGCCCGCAGGCGGCGGGACATCCCAGGGTCGCGCTCAGGCACCAAGCGCGCCGGTCTGCTGCCAGCGTTCGACGCGCCGCTGGAGGAAGTCGATCCACACCGGCTGATCGTTCAGGCAGGGAATATGGGTGAAACTCTCCCCTCCGGCCTCATGGAACGTCCGGGCACCCTCGACGCGGATTTCTTCCAACGTTTCCAGGCAGTCGGTCACGAAGGCCGGGGTCAGGACGAGGAGGCGTTTCTTGCCGGCGCGGCCCAGGCGGGTGAATTCGGCGTCGGTGTACGGGGAAAGCCACGGCTCGCCGACGAGCCGGGATTGGAAGGTCAGCGAGTATTGGTCGGCGGCGAGGCCGGCCCGCTGGACAAAAAGGCTGGTGGTGCGCGTGACCTGCGCCTTGTAGCAGGTGCCGTGGGCGGGCGAACAGGTGGTGCAGCAATCGGGCACGACCTGGCAGTGGGCGTGCGAGCTGTCGGCCTTGGTCAGGTGCCGGACCGGGATGCCATGGTAGCTGAAGAGCAGGTGGTCGTGCGGCTGGTCGAGGTAGGGGCGGGCGCTGGCGACGAGGGCGTCGATGTAGTCGGGGTCGCCGTAGTAGGGTGTCACGCACTCGATTTTGATCTGCGGGGCGAGGCGGGCGGCTTCGCGCCGCACTTTCACCACCACGGTCTCCCAGCTCGACATCGCGTAATGCGGATACTGGGGGAAAAGGAGGAGGCGGTCCACGCCGTCGGCGGCGAGGCGGGCCAGGACGTCCGGGATGGAGGGGTTGCCGTAGTTCATGGCCAGGGCGACGGGCAGGGTCGTGCGCTGCTGCAGGGCCGCCTGGGTCTTCCGGCTGGTGAGGATGAGGGGCGAGCCCTCGGGCGTCCAGATGCTGGCGTAGGCGTGGGCCGACTTTGGTGCGCGGAGGGTGGTGATGATGCCGTGGACCAGCAGCCAGCGCAGAAACCGGTTGGCCGGCCGGTCGATCACACGGTCGTCACCAAGAAATTCACGCAGATAGCGTTTCACGTCCGGGACGGAAGTGGAGTCGGGGGAGCCGAGATTGAGCAGGAGGACCGCGGATTTGGCCATGGGAATCGTGGTACCCAGAGGTGCCGCAACTTAACCGAATGTCAACCGGGTGCAATGAGCGGGATTGTCTGCCGGCCATGCTGGCGGTAGACGCGGAAGTCGCGGTCGAGGGTCCAGACACAGGCTCCGGTTTCGTTTTCCGCCATTCGGACGAGGCAGGCGTTGCGGAGCGCCCTCTGGGCCAGGAGGGGGGGAGGGGCGTCGTCGTGCTCGTGTTGCGGGTGCCAGTTGCACCGGAGGAGCGCGGGTGGAGACGGAAGACCGAGGGCGGGGGCTGGCGTCTCCGCCTTGCGGTTCGGGTTTTGACCTTTGCGGCCTTGAGTGCTTTGTTCTGGCTTTGCGGGTGGCGGGTTCGTTGAATCCGCCCGACTATCCGGTCAATTTTCTCATGCATTCCACCCGTCCACCCGTCCTCCTCGTCATCCGTGATGGCTGGGGCAAGAACCCCCATCCTTCCCAGGACAATGCCAACGCCGTGGTCCAGGCCAAAAAGGCCTGTGATGACCGCCTGCATGCCCGGTATCCGGTGACGCTGGTCAAGGCCTCGGGGCTTGATGTCGGGCTGCCCGACGGGGTCATGGGCAACAGCGAGGTCGGCCACGAAAACATCGGTGCCGGCCGGATCGTCGACCAGGAGCTGGTGCGCATCAACAAACTGTTTTCCGAAAAGCGCCTGGCGGCGAATCCGGTCTGGCGTGGGGTCGTTGACCGGGTGCTGACCCGCGGCTCCCGCCTGCACCTGATGGGCATCGTGTCGGATGCGGGTGTGCACGGCATGCTGGAGCATCTCTACGGGCTCCTCCGCCAGGCCAAGGCCGACGGCATCAAGGAGGTCTTCATCCACGCTTTTACCGACGGGCGCGACACCCCGCCGGCCAGCGGCATCGGCTATGTCCGCCAGGTTGACGAGCAGTGCCGGGCCATCGGGCTGGGCCGCATCGCCACGGTTTGCGGACGTTTTTGGGCGATGGACCGCGACAACCGCTGGGAGCGGGTGCAACAGGCCTACGACCTGCTCACCGGCCGGAAGGTGCCCGCGACCGCCCCGACCGCCGAGGCCGCGATCCAAGCCTATTACGAGCATCCGTTGAGCGAAACCCAGAAGGGCGACGAATTCGTCCAACCCACCGGCATCGTGCCCGAGGGCGTGATCCGCGATGGCGACGCCGTGGTGTTCTACAACTATCGCGGCGACCGTCCGCGGGAGATCACCAAGGCCTTTGTGCTCGACGGCTTCAAGGAATTCGACCGCGGCGCCAAGCTCGACCTTTTCTACGCCACGATGACCGAGTACGAGTCCGGCCTGCCGGTGCATGTCATCCTGCCCAAGCCGGAGAAGCTGAAGCATATCCTGGGCGAGGTGGTGGCGGACGCCGGCATCGCCCAGTTCCGTTGCGCCGAGACGGAGAAAAACCCGCACGTGACGTTTTTCTTCAACAATTACCGCAAGGACCCGTTCCCGGGTGAGGAGCGCGCCTGCCCGCCCAGCCCGAAGGTCCCGACCTACGACATGCAGCCCGAGATGTCGGCCGCCGAGGTCACCGCCGCCGCCAAGGGCGCCATCCTTTCCGGCAAGTACGGGCTGATCGTGGTCAACTACGCCAACCCCGACATGGTCGGCCACACCGGTTCGCTGCCCGCTGCGATCAAGGCGGTCGAAGTCACCGACCGCGGCGTCGGCGAACTCCTCGCCGCCCTCACCCAGGTGAAGGGTCGGGCCGTCATCTGCGCCGACCACGGCAACTGCGAGCAGATGTGGGACTACGTCAACAACTCCCCGCACACCTCGCACACGCTCAACCTCGTGGAGGTCTTCGTGGTGGGCGACGAGTTCACCCCGGCCACCCCGCTCCGCCCGGGCGGCCGGCTCGCCGACATCGCACCGACCCTGCTCCAGCTCATGGGCCTGCCCCAGCCGGCCGAAATGACCGGGGTGAGCCTGCTCGCATAGCGACAGAGAGGTGGATGAAGATATCCACGGAGTGGGAGAGAGAAAGCACCGGTCGACCCGACCCGGTTTGCGCGCGATCTGATTATTAGTCCCGTTGATTCCGGTTCCGTCAAAGGGCACGGATTGATATTTCGGTCCGTGTGAACTTGGTTTCAGCCATGACCGCAACCGCGATCATCCGACAAATCCAGGCTCTTCCCGCTCGCGAGAAACGGAAGGTCTTTCGTTTTGTCTACGATTCCGAGACGCCGAACCTGATCACCCGGCGCGCCTTGCAAGAGGATGTTTCGCGGTCGCCTCGTTACGCCAACCCTGAGGGCCTTTTGAAGGACCTCAGGCGATGACCCGCGAACTGGTCAGGACCACCCAATTTATTAGGGATTTTCGGCGCCGGATTCGGACCGAAGCGGACGAAGCGCTGCTCGTGGGGATGTGCTTCATCGTCTCGCCAGCAGCCAGTCGATGGAGACGCGCCACCGCGATCATCCGCTCAAGGGTGTCTGGTCGGGAGTGCGCGATTGTCACATCAAACCGGACCTGTTGCTGCTCTATGAATTCAGGGGCAACCGCGTGGTGCGCCGCCGCCTTGGGACACCTTGCGATCTGTTCGGCTGATGCTCCGGACTTGCGTGGCGGTGTTGAGCCGAGGGTGGAGACCGGCCTCCGGACGGGCTTGGAGCGCGTCGGGGACACCGCGCTCCGCCTTGCGCGGTACTCTGTCATAGCCGCCCAAATTCTGTTTGCCCCGCGCCGGGGTGGTCCGCTTAGTTCTCCCCTTCCGTCCCTATGAAACGCACCCATCATTGCGCCCAGCTCACCCCCGCCGACCTCCATGCGACCGTCTCGCTCGCCGGCTGGGTCGATTCCGTCCGCGATCATGGCGGCATCATCTTCGTCGACCTGCGCGACCGCCAGGGCGTCACCCAGGTGAAGTTCGACTCCGCCCTGCGCGAGCAGGCCGCGAGGCTGAAGGACGAGTCGGTCATCGGCCTCACTGGCCGGGTGGAGCTGCGCCCGGCCGACATGGTGAACAAAAGCCTGCCGACCGGCGAGATCG
>CAISJA010000510.1 GCA_903885525.1 uncultured Opitutaceae bacterium | reverse complement strand
TTGATCTCCTTGAACTTCGCCTCGCCGGTGACCTTGTTCTTGGCGACGTCGGGATGGTAGAGCCGCGCCAGCTGGCGGAAGGCCTGCTTGATTTCCTCCGGGGTGGCGTCGGGCGTCACTCCGAGGGTTTGGTAGTAGTCTTGAAATTTCGGGGCCATGTCACATCAATGCCGCCTCGCCTCGCGTCAGACCACCCGCAGGACCACTTTGCCGCGGACATGGCCGCGTTCGCTCAGCTCCTGCCCGCGGGTGGCGTCGGAAAGGGGCAGGATGGTTTCCACGATGGCTTTGAGCTTCTCGGCGTCCACCAGGGCGGCGATCTCCGCCAGCTGACCAGCGTTGGGCTCGGTGAAGACAAAGGCCTGGCGGACGCGATGGCGGGCCGCCAATTCGGGTGCGGGGGGACTGGCGATTGAAACCAAAATGCCGCCGGGCTTGAGCACGGACCAGGAGCGTGCCTGCACGTCACCACCCTGGGTGTCGAGGACGAGGTCCACGGGTTGCACTGCGGATTCGAACCGCACGGTTTGGTAGTCGATCACCTGGTCTACACCCAGCCTGCGCAAAAAGTCGTGGTTGCCGGCCGAGGCTGTCCCGATGACATACGCCCCCTTCCCTTTCGCCAGTTGCACGGCCAAGCTGCCCACACCGCCTGCGGCGGCGTGGATCAGAACGCGCTGCCCGGCCGTCAGTCCGCCCGCTCCGAAGAGGGCTTGCCAGGCCGTCAGACCGGACAACGGAAGTGCCGCCGCATGCAGATGGTCCACGGACCGGGGTTTAAGCGCGACCTCGGCTTCGCGGATGACGATGAATTCGGCGTAGGCTCCGTCGCGGGAAATGTCCGGACGGCTGTAGACCGCATCGCCCACCTTCAGGCGGGTCAGGCCGGTGCCCAGTTGGGCCACGACCCCCGAGACATCCCAACCTGGCACGAGGGGCAGCGTGTGGTGCAGGGTTTCTTGGAGCAGGCCCCGCCGGACTTTCCAATCGACCGGATTGATTCCGGCCGCGTGGACGCGCACCAGCACCTCCCCCTCGCCGGGATGCGGACAGGGGATTTTCTCATAAACCAGCACCTCCGGGCCGCCGTAGGAATAGAAACACACCGCCTGCATGGTTTTCATCCGCGTGCCCTCCCGGAATGGGCGTAAAATTCCCGCGCCCGGGCGACCAACTGGCCCGGGCTCAGGTGGGACTCGTCAATCACCACGGAGCCGATGATCCGGCCGGCCAGTTCCGGATGGTGCTGCTTCACCCAGACAAGAAATTGGTCCATCTCGCTGCTCATGCCCGTACCGGTGCCAAACACGAGGATGCTGCCGCCGGTGCGCAGCGCGTGGGCGACCGGTTCGAAAAAACTGTTCGGATCGGGCTTTTCCTGGCCGCGCGTGAAATCCTTTGAATTGTGGGCATGCCGGAAATAATCGTCCGGCTCGTGCGGGAAGATTTCGAGCGGAAGCGACCCGCTCAGCTCCGTGCGGAAGATCCGGGCCACGTGGTGATCGATCACCAGCAGCCAGGCCGGGGCGGTGCCAGGAACCCCGGCAGCGCCTGCCTCCGAGCGGGCGAGAAAATGGCGCAGCTCCATCAACTCCTCCGTCCCGGCGACATCCTTCGTGCGGGCCGGGTGCAGCATGATCATCGCGCCATGCCGGGTGACCTTGAGATTGCCGTTGGGCTCTTCCTCGACCTGACCGAGGTGGCGCAGGAGCGCGTGCACGTCGCGCCAACCCAGATTGTGCGAGACCGGATGCTGCTGGATGGTAGTGTAGGTGCGCAGATGCGCACCGGTGAGCGAAGCGATGGTATTCATGTTGTTTCGGTTGGGAGGCCGGCACCCAGTCTTAACGGCCGGCCGGGCACCCTGTGGCCGGGAGCCCATGCCCCCGGGACTGCCTGGGCCACGAGACCTACACCGGCGGCAGGGCGCTGCTTTGGCCTCCTCAGAGCGGCCAGCCTAGCAGCAGGAGCCGCCCCGGAACATGGGGTGATGTCCTACCGTAGGATGCGGGCGGGTTGGCCTCCACCGGCCGGCCGGTGCCACCGGGGCGCTCGCCGATCATGCGGGCCACCAAGTTCGCGCGCCAAGCCCGCGGCGGCCGGAATGGCTTCCTGTCCATACTCCACCGCTGCGTGCGAGCGCGCGTCAGGCGATCAGGCGATGGCCCTGCTCCTCACCGCCCGGTCCGATGCGTTCGCTTCCCGGACGGAAGGCCTCGCGGAAACCATGGGGCCGGCTCAGTCGTTGCGGCGGCCCCCCGTCAGCAGCAGCAGCAGGTACAGCAGATTGCCGAGGGTCGAGACAAACGCGGCGACGTAGGTGAGCGCGGCGGCATCAAGGGTTTCGTTCACGCCGACCATCTCATCGGCGTTGACGATCCCCAGATTGACGAGCTGGAGCTTGGCCCGGCGGGAGGCGTCGAATTCCACCGGCAGCGTGATGAGCTGAAACAGGGCGATGACCGTCAGCGCGACCACGCCGAGCTGCAGCATCATGATGCCAAGCACCCGCATGCCCAGCAGCGAGGCAAGCAGGATGCCGAAGCTGAGCACGCCCCAGGCGATGGGCGAGGCGATCTGGGCGGCGGGCACCAGCGTCTGCCGGAATTTCATCATGCTATAGCCAACCTTCTGCTGGATGGCGTGCCCCGCCTCGTGGGCCGAGACTCCGAGGGCCGCAAGACTGGTGCCGTTGTAATTGTGCTCGGATAAGGCGAGACGCTTGTGCACCGGGTCAAAATGGTCCGTGAGCTGGCCCTCCACGGGGACGATCTCGACATCGTGGATGCCGGCGCTTTCCAGCACGGCCTGAGCCGCCTCGCGGCCGCTGATATTGCCCCGGGACGGGATTTGAATGTTCTTGTTGTAGGCGCTGCTGACCCGGAACTGGGCATAGAGGCCGAAGAGCAACGGAACAATGATGAGGATGATC
>CAISJA010000509.1 GCA_903885525.1 uncultured Opitutaceae bacterium | reverse complement strand
TCCAAGTGGGCCGGCGGCCTCGGCGGCTCCTGGACCGCCGTCCGCGGCACCGGCGCCTACATCGCCGGCACCAACGGCGAATCCCAGGGCGTCATCCCCTTCCTCAAGCTCCACAACGACCAGCTCGTCGCCGTCAATCAGGGCGGCAAACGCAAAGGCTCCGGCTGCGCCTACCTCGAGACCTGGCACAACGACATCTTCGAGTTCCTCGAACTCCGCCGCAACACGGGTGACGACCGCCGCCGCACCCACGACATGAACACCGCCAACTGGATCCCCGACCTCTTCATGAAACGCATGGAGGCCCGCGGCACCTGGACCCTCTTCCGCGCCAACGAGACCCCCGACCTCCACGAAACCTACGGCCGCAAGTTCGAGGAACGCTACACCCACTACGAAAAACTCGCCGAAGAAGGCAAAATCCAGTCCCACAAGGTCGAGGCCCTCGAGCTCTGGAAAAAAATGCTCTCGATGCTCTTCGAGACCGGCCACCCCTGGATCACCTTCAAGGACCCCTGCAACATCCGCTCCCCCCAGGACCACGCCGGCGTCATCCACTCCTCCAACCTCTGCTGCATGACGGCCGACCAGCGGGTCGTCACCGCGGAAGGAATCGTAACGGTGGGGGCGCTCTATGCCCGCGCCCGGCAACTGGCCTTGGTGGGCCCCGACGGCACTGCTCCGCTTACCGCCGAGCCGGTGAACACCGTCTTCGGCCGCAGCGGTCCGGTCTCCGCCGGCCCCATGCTGCTGCCCCGCCCCGATGCTCCGATTGTCCGCATTATCACCAAGGAAGGCTACACCCACAAGGTCACCCCCGACCACAAGGTATGGGTCGTGGGCCGCGGCTGGGTCGAGGCGCAGCAACTTCAGCGGGGCGACCTGCTGGAAATCCAACCGGGCGAAGGTCTTTGGGGAGAAAAATCCTCGGCTGATCTCGCGCTCGTGGCGGGATTAGTGGCCGGCGATGGCACTTTCCTGATCCGGGAAGGCTCCACGTCCGTCATGATTGACCTCTGGGCGCAGGAATTCTCCCTGCTCGATGAGGTCCAGGCGTGCGTCACCCGCATCCTGGCCAATTCGGACGAACCTTATCATGCAACCTCGTCGCACACCCCGCGTTTCACAGGCGATGAATACAAGCGCCGGCTCGCCTCCGCCCCGCTGGCTCGCATCCTCGCCGCGCATGGTTTCACCCCCGAAACCAAACTCACCGTGCCGGAATTTGTCTGGACCGGCACCCGCGAGACCGCCGCCGCCTATCTCCGCGGCCTCTATGCCGCGGACGGCACGGTCGATGCCTCCGCGACCGTCACCACCTGTTCCCTCGCCTCCACCCGGAAAGACTTCCTCGCCGACGTGCAGATATTGCTCGCCAATTTCGGCATCAAATCCTCCCTCACCCAAATGCGTGAGGCCGGCCTTGTCCAGATGCCTGATGGCCGGGGTGGTGAGCAGGAATACTGGCAGGCCGAACTTTACCGGCTGCATGTCACCTCCATCCAGGGCTGCCGCCTCCTTGAGAATCTGACCGGCTTGGGCACCCTCCGCGCCAATGCCCGCTACCTCGCGAACCTCGAAAAGCCCGGCTACGCCCAGAAAATGCACGCCACCTTCCAGGCGTTGGAATCCATGCCCAACGAGGATGCGTTCTGCCTGCAGGTCTTCACCGACGAGCATTCCTGGACCGTCAACGGGCTCATCACTAAGAACACCGAGATCACCCTCAACACCTCGAACGACGAAACCGCCGTCTGCAACCTCGGCTCCGTCATCCTCGACTCCCACCTCCTGCCCGACGGCTCCCTCGATCACGCCAAGCTCCACGACACCATCCACGTCGCCCTCCGCGCGCTCGACAACGTCATCGACATTAATTTCTACCCCACCGAGGCCGCCAAACGCTCCAACCTCCGCCACCGCCCCGTCGGCCTCGGCGTCATGGGCCTCGCCAACGCCCTCTACCTGAAAGGCATGGCCTTCGCCTCCCCCGAAGCCGTCGAATTCAACGACGAGTTCATGGAGGCCATCGCCTACTACGCCTACGAGGCCTCCTCCGACCTCGCCGCCGAACGCGGCACCTACTCCACCTACAAGGGCTCGAAGTGGGACCGCGGCCTCCTCCCCCAGGACACCCTCGACCTCCTCGAACAGGAGCGCGGCGTGCCCATCAACGTCCCCCGCGGCGGCAAGCTCAACTGGGAACCCCTCCGCGCCAAAATCGCCAAGCACGGCATGCGCAACTCCAACTGCCTCGCCATCGCCCCCACCGCCACGATCTCGAACATCACCAACACCTCCCCCTGCATCGAGCCGTACTACAAGAACCTCTACGTCAAATCCAACCTCTCCGGCGAGTTCGTCGTCATCAACACCTTCCTCGTCGAGGACCTCAAGGCCCGCGGCCTCTGGAACCAGGACATGATCGACGCCCTCAAGTACTTTGACGGCGACCTCCACGACATCGAAACCGTCCCCGCCGACCTCAAGGAAAAATACCGCACCGCCTTCGACATCGAGCACAAGTGGGTGATCGAGGCCGCCGGCCGCCGGCAGAAGTGGATCGACCAGGCCCAGTCCGTGAACCTCTGGCTCAAGACCGCCGACCTCAAGACCCTCAGCCACATGTACCGCCACGCCTGGCACGCCGGCCTCAAGACGACGTATTACCTCCGCAGCCTAGGCGCCTCGAACATCGAGAAGGCGACGGTCGGTGTGAAAAAGGAAATGCGCGGCGCCGTGAACGAAGGCGCTTCCGGCGGCCAGAACTCCGGCGACACGGGTGGCTCACACCAACCGCTCGTCACCAACGCACCCTTCACCGCGATGGCGGCCGACGTCACGCAACCCCCGATGACGATGGGCTCCGCCTCCGGCTTCGCCAAACCGGAAGCTCCCGCCAAGAAGGAATACACGGCTTCGGAAAAACTGGCATGCTCAATTGAAGCGATGCGCAACGGCGGCGAATGCGAGGCTTGCCAGTAGGCCGCGGGACTGGACACGTCCTTACTTCTTCCCCGCCCCGAGGCGGGACCCGTGCGGCGCCCGAGTTCGGGCGCCGCCGCGTTTTGGACCGGGATTGACCGGCTCCGTCTTTTCAACAGGTTGT
>CAISJA010000508.1 GCA_903885525.1 uncultured Opitutaceae bacterium | reverse complement strand
CGGTAGAAGGTGCTCCGCACTCCGACAAAGGCAGCCTGCTCGTGCGGACGGAGTGCCAGCAGGTAGAAACCGTCCGCCGCGATGTCATGCGTGGCCGAGCTGAACGCCAGCAGCCAGAACAGGGCGAGCGAGAGACGAAAGAAATACGGGGCCGGCAGCGTGAACGCCACCGCCGCGAGGGCGGCGCCGATCCCGCCCTGCAGCACCACGATCCAGGGGCGCTTGCGCCCGAGCAGGTCGATCAGCGGCGACCACAGCGGCTTGATGACCCAGGGCAGATACAGCCAGCTCGTGGAGAGGGCGATGGCGGTGTTCGACAGCCCGAGGTTCTTGTACAGGATGACCGACAGGCCCATCACCACGACGTAGGGCAGCCCCTGGCTGAAATAGAGCGTGGGAATCCAGCGCCAGGGGCTCCGGAGTGATGGGTCTGGGCTCTCCATGGGATACGGCGGGCCGGAGGCTAGCGGGGGCCGGCGGAAGATTGCACGCCCTCATTTTTCTCGGGTCGCGCGCCCGTCCGACGCCATCCGCTCGCGCGGGAATTGCTTCCCGCCGCGCCGGGAAGCTGCTTGGCTGGCACCACCCTCACCATGAAACGGTTTTCCCCCTGCTCGCTGTTGGCCTTGGCCGTGCTCGGAGTGTTGTGCTCCTGCCGGAGCCACCCGGAATACGACCACGGCCACCCCGCCAAAAGCCAGGACGACCGCGTGCATTATCTCATCCTGCACTACACCGTGCTCGATGAAGCCGCCTCCCTCAAGGAGCTGTCCGAGGGCGGAGTCAGCGCGCACTACCTCGTCGGTCTGGGCCATCCGCCGGCCATCTACCAGCTCGTCGACGAAAGCCGCCGCGCTTTCCACGCCGGCGTGAGCGAGTGGAAGGGGCAGAACAACCTCAATTACGCTTCGATCGGCATCGAGGTAGTCAATCGCGGTTTCACCGACACGCCGCAGGGCCGGGTCTGGGCACCGTTTCCCGAGGAGCAGATCGACGCGCTCATCCCTTTGATCCGGGAGATTGTCGCCCGCCACCAGATCACCCCGGACCGGGTGCTGGGGCACAGCGACATCGCGCCGCAGCGCAAGCAGGACCCCGGGCCGATGTTCCCGTGGAAGCGCCTGGCGGCGGCAGGACTGGCGCTCTGGCCGGATGAAAAAGCGGTCGCCGCCTGCCGGCCGGGCTTTGCGGTCAGGCTGCCTGACCCCGCCTGGTTCCAACGGCACCTCGCGCTCTTCGGCTACAAGGTGCCGCAGCACGGCCAGCTCGACGAGGAGACCCGCACGGTGGTCAGCGCCTTCCAAATGCGCTTCCGGCCGGCCCGCATCGACGGCACCCCGGACGCCGAGACGGCCGCTCTCTTGGAAGTACTCACTCCAACGCCCCCGGCGTCCCCGGTCCCGGCCGCTCCCGTCCCGGCAAAAAAGTGATGCCGGACGGCCTCTACATCGGGGTGCTCTCCGGCACGAGCGTCGACGCGGTCGACGCCGTGCTTGCCCGATGGTCCCCTCGGTTGGAAGTGCTGGCCAGCCACTCGCGGCCGTATCCGGAGGAGTTGCGGGCGGAGGTGCTGGCGCTCGCCGTCCCGGGGCAGGACGGGGTCGACCGGGTGGGTGCCGCCGATGTGGGGGTCGGCCGTTGTTTTGCGCAGGCGGTGCGGGAGTTGCTGGAGCGGGCCGGACTCCCGCCGACGGCCGTGCGCGCCATCGGCAGCCATGGCCAGACGATACGGCACCGTCCGGGCGGGGCGGCTCCGTTTACTTGGCAGATCGGCGATCCGAACATCATCGCGACGGTTGCGGGCATCCCGGTCGTGGCCGACTTCCGCCGCAAGGACCTGGCCCTCGGCGGCCAGGGCGCGCCACTGGTGCCGGCGTTCCATGCCGCCACATTTCGGAGCGCCGGGCAGGCTCGCTGCTTGGTGAACCTCGGCGGGATCGCCAATGTGACCGTGCTGCCGGCCGATCCGGCCGCCCCCGTGTTCGGCTTCGACACCGGGCCGGGCAACACGCTCCTCGACGCCTGGTGCCGGCGGCAGACCGGGGAGCGGATGGACCGCGACGGCCGCTGGGCGGCGAGCGGACGGCCCATTCCGGCCCTGCTGGCCGAGCTGCTGGCCGATCCGTATTTTGCCCGGCCGACGCCGAAGAGCACCGGGCCGGAGTATTTCTCCTCTGGCTGGCTCCAGGCGCGCCTTGACCGTCATCCCGGAGCGGCGGCGGCGGATGTGCAGGCAACCCTCGTCGGACTCACGGCGGGCAGCATTGCCGCGGCGGTCCGGCCTTGGTGCGACGGCGCGGGCGCGGCGCTGTACCTTTGTGGTGGCGGGGCCAGAAATCCGGAATTGCGGCGCGCGCTGGCCGCCGTCCTGCCCGGCACGCCGGTGGCAGCCACGGAGGCCCTTGGCGTCCCGGTCGATCTGGTCGAGGCCCTGGCCTTCGCCTGGCTCGCCCGGCAGCATGTGCTCGGCCGGCCCGGCAATCTGCCCGCCGTCACCGGGGCCGCGCGCCCGGCCGTGCTGGGCGGCTACTACCCGGCGGAGTGAGGCAACCGCGCGGTCCCTCGCGGCGATCCGGGGCGAGGCGGTGCCGCCGGCGGCTTCAATCCTGGCGCGGGGCGTCCACAGGCCAGCCGGCGCGCTCCCAGCGGGCGAGTCCGCCGGTGTTGACCGCCGCCAAGCCTTCGCGCCGGAGCATCCGGGCCGCGAGGCCGGAGCGGGCGCCGGAGTGGCAGTAGAGGAACAGCTGTTGGCCGCGGTGTTGCTGGAGAAACGGTCCCCACCGGGTGCGCGGACCGCGCAGGTCGCTGAGCGGAAGCAGGGCGGCGTCGCGGGCCACGCCACCGGCCCATTCGCCGGCCTCGCGGACATCCACCAGCACGGCGGTCCCGTCCTGAAGCGCGGCCCGGGCCTGTTCCGGGCGCAGGGCGGAGCGGGCGGTGAGCAGGGTCCGGACCAGCGCGAGGGCGAGTCCGGCGAGGAGCAGGGCGGACAGCAGGTTCATGCGGTGGTGGCCGGAGCGGCGGGGCCGGGCGGCCGGGCGGAGTCCCGGTGCGTCAGGTAGTACAGCACCGGGACGGCCATGCGGCTGATGAGGAGTGAGGCGATTTCGCCGAACATCAGGCTGATCGCCAGCCCTTGGAAAATGGGATCGGCCAGAATGACGCTGGCGCCCACCACCACGGCGAGGGCCGTCAGCAACATCGGCCGGAACCGCACCGCGCCGGCTTCGATGACAGCCTCGCGCAGCGGGAGCCCGTGGGCGCGGCGGAGCTCGATGAAATCGACGAGGATGATGGAATTGCGGACCACGATGCCCGCGCCGGCCATGAACCCGATCATGGAAGTGGCGGTGAAGAAGGCGCCGAGCGCCCAGTGGGCCGGCAGAATGCCGATGAGCGAAAACGGGATGGCGGCCATCACGACCAGCGGCGTGAGGTAGCTGCGGAACCAGCCCACCATGAGCAGGGCGATGAGCCCGAGCACAGCGGCAAAGGCGAGGCCGAGGTCGCGGAAGACTTCGAGTGTGATGTGCCATTCGCCGTCCCACTTGAGGGCGGGCGCCTGGTCGTCCTCGGGCAGGCGGAGGTGGTAGATCGGCAGGGCGGCTTCCGTGGCACCGTAGGCGCGGGCATCGAGCCGGCGGATCGCGGCGTCGAGGGTGAACATGGCGTAGGCGGGGCTCTCCACCGCACCGGCGGTGTCAGCGGTCACGTAGGTCACCGGCCGGAGGTTCTTGTGGTAGAGGTTCGGTCCGGCGGTGCCCGGTTCAATGCGGACGAGCTCGGAGAGCGCCACGGGCGGCGCGGCGGGATCGCGCTCCGGCCGGACCTGCAGCGCGAGAAGGGCGGCGGGCTGGTTGCGGGCGGAGGCCGGCAGCTCAAAGCTGATCGGCACGTCCTCCCGCTCGGTCGCAACGTGGAGCAGGCCGACGGCCTGGCCCTGGAGGCCGATCTGCAGCACCTGCGCGATGGCGGCTTCGCTCACGCCGTGGAGGGCCGCCTTGGTCCGGTCGACCACGTAGCGCACCTTCGGCTGCGGCGCCTCGACATACCAGTCCACATCGACCACGCCCGGGGTCTGCTCCATCAGGCGCTTCACCTCGCGGGCGAGCGCGAGGCGCTGGGCGGGGTCGGGTCCGTAGATTTCCGCCACGATGGACTCGAGGACGGGCGGACCGGGCGGCACCTCGGCGATGACCACGGCCGCGCCGTAGCGGCGGGCGATGGCGGCGACCCGCGGGCGGATGCGCTTGGCGATCGCATGGCTCTGGAGGGAGCGTTCGCCCCGGCCGACGAGATTCACCTGAATGTCGGC
This sequence comes from uncultured Opitutaceae bacterium, assembly GCA_903885525.1. Classification (GTDB taxonomy): domain Bacteria; phylum Verrucomicrobiota; class Verrucomicrobiia; order Opitutales; family Opitutaceae; genus Didemnitutus. Next base: position 7,477 of record CAISJA010000508.1, on the reverse strand, counting down.
GACGTGCGGGCCGCTCCGCTGGTAATAATGGCGGACGAGGCCGTTGAAATTGTAGGGGGAGGCGGTGCCGGCGTAGATCTGATAGTCGCGGACCTCCGGTTCGCTGCGCACCGCCGCCGCCATTTCCTGGGCGATGCGGGCCGTTTGTTCGAGCGTGGTGCCCTCGGGCGCGTTGAGGATGATCTGGAACTCGGACTTGTTGTCGAAGGGCAGCATCTTCACCTGGACCTTGCCCAGACCGACGAGGCTGACGGCGGCGAGCAGGAGCAGCACGATGCCGCCGAGAAAGACCCAGCGCCAGAGGGCCCGGTCCAGCAGCGGCCCCATGGCGCGATGATAGAGCTGGGTGGACCAATCGCGCGGGGCATGGTCGTGATCGGGGGCGGGGGCGGCGCGCGGTGCCTCGGGGATCCGCTCCTCCGGCTCCGTCCTGCGCCGGAGCACGCGCACCGCCGCCCAGGGGGTGAGGGTGAAGGCGATGGCGATGGAGAAGAGCATGGCGGCCGTCGAACCGATCGGGATCGGCCGCATGTACGGCCCCATCAGCCCGCCGACAAAAGCCATCGGCAGGATGGCGGCGATCACGGCCCAGGTGGCGAGGAGGGTGGAGTTGCCGACCTCGTCGACCGCCTCGAGCGCGAGCTGCGCCAGGGGTGTCTGCGCGGCACCGGGCCGGCGGGTGTGCCGGACAATGTTTTCCACTACCACAATCGCATCGTCCACGAGGATGCCGATGGAAAAAATCAGGGCGAAGAGCGTGATCCGGTTGAGCGTGTAGCCATAGAGGTAGAAGATGAAAAGCGTCAGGCCGAGGGTGCAGGGGATGGCCAGCAGCACGACGAGCGATTCGCGCCAGCCGAGGAAGAGCAGGATCAGGACGGCGACGCCGAAGACGGCGATGCCCATGTGCCGCAGCAGCTCGTCGCTTTTTTCGGCGGCCGTGTGGCCATAGTCGCGGGTGACGGCGACGGCCACCTCGGCGGGCAGGAGGGTGCCGCGCAGGGCGTGCACCCGGGCCAGCACCTGGTTGACGACCTCAACGGCGTTGGCGCCCGGGCGCTTGGCAAGGCTGAGCGTGACGGCGGCTTCCAGCGGGCCGGTGCCGGTGCCGTAGAGGACATAGTCGGCCGGTTCAGCCGCAGTGTCGGCGATTGCCGCCACCTCGCGCAGGTAGACGGGCCGGCCCTCGTGCACGCCCACCACCACCGCGCCCACTTCGGCGGCGTCGCGGAGGCTGGTCCCGGTCTCGAGCAGGACCTCGCGCCCGGCAAAGGGGCGCGAGCCCGACTGGGTCGGTCGGCTGGCCTGCGGCAGGGCGGCGGCGAGCTGGTCGAGGACGAGACCGCGCGCGGCGAGGGCGGCGCGGTCAAATTGGACGCGCACGCTGCGGCGCGTGCCGCCGATCAGGGTCGTCTCGGCGACCTGCGGGATGGATTTGATGGAGTCGTCGAGCTGGGCGGCCAGCCGGCGCAGGGCCAGATGGTCGAGCTGGGGGCTGTGCAGGGTGAGCGCCAGCACCGGCACATCGTCGATGGAACGCGCCTTGACCAGCGGCGGGCTGACGCCGGCGGGGATGCGGTCAAAGTTGCCCTGGAGCTTCTGGTTGAGGCGGACGAGCGCGGTCTCGCTGCCGGTGCCGACCTGGAAGCGCACCACCACCATCGCGGCGCCGGGGCTGGAGGTGGAGTAGAGGTATTCGACCCCGGGGATTTCCCAGAGCAGCTTCTCCATCGGGCGGGTCACACGGTTTTCGACCTCGGCGGCGCTGGCACCGGGCATCGCGACCAGCACGTCGATCATCGGCACCTTGATCTGCGGCTCCTCCTCGCGCGGGAGCAGCAGCACGGCGAACAGCCCCAGCAGGAGCGAGGCTGCCACGGCGAGGGGCGTGAGCTTGGAGTCGATGAACAGCGCGGCCATCCGGCCGGCGAGGCCCCGCCGGACCTCGCGAGGGGAGGCGTCGCCACTCACGGCTGGACCTCCAGCAAGCGGCCTTCACGGAGGCCGGCCGGCGGGTTGACGACCACCTCGTCGCCCGCGGCCAGACCGGACAGGATTTCCGTGCCTCCGCCGCGGGAGCCGCCGGTCCGCACGAGGCGGAGCACAGCCTGGGCCTCGGTGCCGGCGAGGAAGACGTATTCCATCTGGCCGTTGCGCGTGACGGCGGTGCCCGGGACGAGCAGGGTGGGGACGCCGGCTCCCGGAATCTGGAGGCGGACAAACTGGCCCGAGCGGACGGCGGTGTCCGCCGGCAGGGCGAGCTTCACGTCCACGCAACGGGTGGCGGCATCGGCGGTGGAGGACATTTCGCTCACCGTGCCGGTGAAGGCGGTGCCGTCGGCCTCGCCGGCCAGGGTGGTGCCCGAGGCCAGGGTGGCGGCAAGCGATTCCGGGACGGCGGCCTCGACCTCAAACCCGCTGCGGCCCTCCACTTCGAGCAGGGGCTGGCCCGGGCTGGCGAGGTCCCCGGCCTGCACAAATTTGCGGGCGATCACCCCGTCGAAGGGGGCGCGGATGTCGGTGTAGCCCTGCATGGTTTCGGCCTCCTGCCAGGCGGCCTCCGTCTGGGTGTAGCGGTCCTCGAGGCCACGGACCGTTTCCGCCGTGCTGGCGCCTTTCGCCAGCAGGTCGCGTTCGCGGCCGAGGTCGCGGCCGGCGAGGTTGAGCTGCGCCCGGGCCTGGACGACGCGGGCACCGATCTCGGCCGCCGAGATTTTCACGAGCAGCTCGCCCGAGCGGACGGGCTGGCCGAGGCTGACGGGCAAGTCGGCGACGGTGCCCATGATTTTTGCCGCGAGCCGGGCGTGGTGGGCCGGACGGATTGTGCCGGTGACCTCGGTCAGTCCGGGCAGCGATTCCAGCCGGGCCGGCGCCAGGCGGACCCGGGCGGGCGGCAGGGCGGCAGGAGAGCGGCCCGCGGAGTCATGGCGGTCGCAGCCGGAGACAAGGAGGAGCAGCAGGGCGGTCGCAGCGACAAGGAGACGAAGGGCGGCAGACATGGCGGAGCAGGATGGGGCGGAGCTCAATTTTTCGGCGCAGGGATGCCACCCCAGTGGATGAGCCCTTCGGCGTCGATCCAGCCGAGCCGGTGCAGCAGGGCGGTGGGCGGGCAGAAACCGGTGAAGACGGATTGGATCAGGTTGAACCCGACGAAGGCGGGCAGCAGCAGCCACCACGGATTGACCCAGTGGGTCAGGGCGAGGCCGAGGAGGTTGACCGAGCCGGCGAGGAGGCGGAGGAAGGATTCGGATTTCATGGTATGATGTAATGTATAATCATAAACGCATATATTGGCCGCGTGTCAAGCGGCCGTTTGGTGCGGGAGCGGATCCGCCGTTGGCGGGCTCGGGCCTCACCCAGGCCGATGGCTGTATGCCAGGTGGAGTATGCCGCGGCCGTGCACATAGTCTCGACGCCCGTTGGCCCGTTGGCACACTGCCCGCGTGCCCCCTGTCGCCCACCAGAAACGTCTTCCCCTGCACCCCCTTGAGCGAGCCCTGCTCTTTGCCCTGGGTGCCCAATTGGTCTTCGTCTGCTGGGCCTTTGGCGGCATGGTCCCATGGGCGCAGTGGGGTGCCCTAGGCCTGGGCACCCTGGCTTTCACGGTGTCGCTTCTGCCGCGGCGCCATGACGGGGAGGAGTCTCAGCCGGGCGGCATGGTTCTGTCTCCGTGGTCCCGGCTGCGCCAGTTCCCGCTATTCTGGCTGGGCCTGGCCTTGGGGGCGCTGGTGGTGTTGCAGGGATTGAATCCCTCCTGGCGCTGGATGTCGGATGGAAAGATGTGGTGGATGAGGCAGGTGGACTCAGTCGCCTGGCTGCCGACCTCGACGGACACCGCATTTGCCACCTTCAACCTGTGGCGGCAAGCGATGATCTATGCGGCGGCCTGGCTGACCGTGTGTGCCCTGTGGGCTGGCCTCACACGGCGCCGCTCGCTCCAGATCTTGTTCGGCCTGCTGGTGGGCAATGGCATCATCCTCGCGATCGAGGGCTACCTTCAACTGGTGGCAGGAACCGGGAAGCTTCTCTGGTTGAGAGCTTTTCCGGGGACCGCCTCTTTCGGGAGCTTTGTCTATCGGAATCATGGCGGGGCTTACTTGGGCCTGATGGTTTTTGCCAGCTTCGCCCTCATGCTCTGGCAGTACTACGAGGCGCGGCGCCGCCTGGCCAAGTCGAGCCCGGCCGCCCTATGGGCGCTGGCGGCGATTCTCCTGATTGTCGCGGTCGTTTTCACCCTGTCCCGCGGGGCGATCATCCTGGTTACCATATTCGGTCTGGGTGCCATGGGCTCGCTGGCGGTTCTGCGCTCCACTTCGCCCCTGCCTTCGACCGTGCCGAAACTGGTGACCGTATCGCTGGTTCTGGTGGTGCTGGGCTGCGTCGGATTTCTCCTGCACTACGCCGATTTTTCCAGCGTGCGCCACCGATTCGAGGAACTGTGGCAGCAAGGGGCACAAGAGGCGAGTTACCGGGCCCGGGTGGAGGTGCGCGACTGTGCGGAGCGCATGCTGCGGGACCACTGGCTCCGGGGCACCGGGGCGGGCAGCTTTCGTTTTTTGTTTCCGCTGTACATCAAGGACAACCCTTACCTCTATGAGGGCGGCCAGGCTTTCTGGCAGCATGCCCACATCGACTGGCTCGAAATTCCGATTGAGCTGGGCCTGACGGGGGTGCTCCTCGTGGCGGGGGCCCTCGGGTGGTGCGGGTCCTTCTGGTGGCGGCATCGGGGGTGGCGGCATCCGGTCGGCATCATGATCCTGCTGGGGCTCCTGCAGACGATGGGCCACGCCCTGATCGACTTTCCGTTTCAGAACACCGCCGTCCTGATCACCTGGTGGTCCCTGCTGGTGCTGATGCTGCGCTGGCTGGAATTCGAGGGCGTGGCCGACGGGGCGCCGGCTCTCCCGCCGGGACTTCCGCGCCGGCGCATTTAGCCGCGGAGGCACGGCTCCGCTTCGCTTGCGACTGGTCGGGCGGGTTGCCGGTACCCCGGGAGTCTGGCACCGAAGGTGCTTCGCCTTGCCAGCGCCGGACCCAGTGACGGTATTCCGACGTTCTTGTCGTGGAAGAGTGGCACCTCGCCTCAGTCCTGCCGCCGAGGGGCGGGATGACACTTCGCCGCGCCTCGCCGTCCCGCGGGCGGCGGGTGGCATCCGCCACGGCCGATCCCGAGGCTGGGAAACACCCCATATGCCCGGAGCTTCCCCAGGTGTAGAGTTGGACCGCGACAGTCCTGTCGCTCCTCTCAACTCCTCCATGAAAACCATACGCGTAATCTCAAAATTCAACGCACTGCTCGCCGTGACCGGCGCGCTGCTGCTCGGCGGCCTGTCCACCGGTTGTTCCTCCACCGCCACCAGGGACAGCACGGGTGAATACGTCGACGACGCTGTCATCACGACCAAGGTGAAGAGCGCCCTGTTCGGCGACGATGCGGTCAAGTCATTTGCCATCAGTGTTGAGACGGTCAAGGGGGTCGTGCAACTGAGCGGGTTTGTGGACACCTCGGTGCAGAAGGAGGCCGCAGACAAGGACACCGCGGCGGTGCGCGGGGTCAAAGAAATCCACAACAACATCATCGTGAAGTAAGCCGCTCGACGGGCCGATGGCGGAGCCTGCGACCGGCACCCATCTGGATGCGTGCGTCGCCCATTACCAGCGGGCGCGAAAAGGACTCGATGATCTCGCGGTCGGCGAACCCGGCCGCCACTTGATCCACCCGCAATATGTCGCCAAGGTGTTGGACGAAGTCGCCGCGGACAATGCGGTATTCATTTGCGACGTGGGCACGCCCACCATCTGGGCGGCGCGCTACCTGCGCCTGAACGGCCAGCGGCGGCTGCTGGGCTCGTTCACGCACGGTTCGATGGCGGCCTCGGTGCCGCAGGCCATCGGGGCGCAGGCGGCTTTCCCGGGGCGGCAGGTGGTCACCCTCTCGGGCGATGGCGGCCTCGCCATGCTGCTGGGCGACATCCTGACCCTGCCGCAACTCAGGCTGCCGGTGAAAATCGTGGTGTTTGACAACCGCTCCCTCGGCTTCGTGGAGCTGGAGATGAAAGCGGCGGGCTTGGTCCCCTTCGGGACGGACCTGTGCAATCCCGATTTTGCCAGACTGGCGGATGCCGCCGGTATCCTGGGGATACGGGTCGAAAAACCCGAAGAGCTGCGCCCGGCCCTGGAGCAGGCGTTCCGACATGACGGACCGGCTCTCGTGGATGTGATCGTCAACCGGCAGGAACTTGCGATGCCCTCGTCCCTCAGTGCGAAGCAGGCGCTCGGCTTCGGTCTCTACATGGTCAAGGCGGTGCTCAGCGGCCGGGGTGACGAGGTGATCGATCTGGTGAACACGAATCTCTTTCGCTGAGCGCGATCCTGGCGGCTTCCCCTCACTAACGCCCCAAGAAGGCAGGAAGCTTCCGCGCTGGCCGTCGTGCGCCGAGGACATGGTTTCGCAGACATTCCACTTCGCGCAGCGGGGCAAAGAGGTGCACTGACCCCGCGGAGGAAGTTCGACCCCAAGAGCAGAGCCCGTACGGGCGATCTACCTCTGAAAACGTCCTCAAGATTTTGGGTGCATTGCCGGGGTTTGGTTGCGCAGAATTTGCCAAGGTAGCCCAGCAATTGAGTTTTTGGGCCCGTCCGAATTTTAACCTCCAGAAACCCCCGCAACCCGTCAGACAAAAAGCCCTCCCGGGCAGTGGGAGGGCTTCAAATTGGGTGCAGGGGCTGGATTTGAACCAGCGACCTTCAGGTTATGAGCCTGACGAGCTACCAGGCTGCTCCACCCTGCAACAAGGGAAGGGCCAACGTGCGAACCGGCTCCGGCACTGTCAATATTCATTTTCCACTTCCCGCAGAAAGTTCTTGCCAGTGGGGGAGGCGCACTTTCTTTTCAACCCTCCTGTTCCTTCCCTCCTCCCAAACCTCCGCACGGCCGCTCCGCCCGACAGGAACGAGGCGCGCCGGGCAACCTGTCAGAGATCGCAAGGCGGCCCACTGGCCGACCTGTGTATCCGCGATACATTGATCACCATGAATGTTACTCCGAAAGACCTGCTCGATGCCGGCGTCCACCTCGGTCACCAGACCAAACGCTGGAATCCGCGCTCCAAGCCCTACGTTTACGGCCACCGCCAGGGCATCACCATCATCGACCTCGAGAAGACCCACGCCGCCTTGGAAAAGGCCTGCGGATTCCTCGAAAATCTCGTCGCCTCGGGCGACAACGTGCTCTTTGTCGGCACTAAGCGCCAGGCGCAGGAACTCATCCGCGAGGCCGCCGCCGCCACCAACATGCCCTTCGTCACCAACCGCTGGATGGGTGGCACGCTGACCAATTTCGAGACCATCAAAAAGTCCCTCGCCAAGTACAAGAAGTACCAGACGATGGACACCAACGGGGAAATGGCCAAGCTCTCCGGCAAGGAAGCCGCCGCCATCCGCCGCGAAATGGCCCGCATGGCCCGCAATTTCGAGG
>CAISJA010000507.1 GCA_903885525.1 uncultured Opitutaceae bacterium | reverse complement strand
GGTGGGGACGTTCGGGAGCAAGGGCTCCTGCTTGAGGTAATACTTGATGATTCGCGGCACGAAATAATACATCACCTTGTCGTCGGCCACGCCGGTGCCGATGGAGTTGGCGAGGGAGACGTGGCCGGCGCGGTAGGCGTTGATCAGGCCCGGGACGCCGAGGGCGGAGTCGCGCCGGAAGACCGTGGGATCGAGGAAGTCGTCGTCGATGCGCCGGTAGATGACGTGGACGGGCTGGAGGCCCTTTGTCGTGCGCATGAAGACGCGCTGCTCGCGGACCACGAGGTCGCGGCCCTCCACGATTTCGATGCCCATCTGGCGGGCAAGGTAGGTGTGCTCGAAGTAGGCGGAATTGTAGGCCCCGGGAGTGAGCAGGACGACGGTCGGTTCAGCCACTCCGGCCGGCGCGACGTAGTGCAGCATCTTCAGGAGCTCGTTCGGGTAATGGTCGACCGGCTGGACGCCGCAGGATTCGTAGATGTCGGGGAAGGTGCGTTTGAGGGCCCGGCGGTTCTCCAGCACGTAGCTGACGCCCGAAGGGCAGCGGCCGTTGTCCTCCAGCACGAGGTACTGGCCCTTGTCGTCCCGGATGATATCGGTGCCGCAGATGTGGATGTAGATGTCGCGCGGCACCTGGAAGTTCACGAATTCGCGCCGGAAATGTTTTGCGGAGAGCACGTACTGGATCGGGATGGTCCCGTCGTTCAGGATGTGCTGCTGGTGGTAGATGTCGTGCAGGAACAGGTTGAGGGCGGTGATGCGCTGGATCAGGCCGGCCACCAGAAAGTCCCATTCCTTGGCCGGAATCATCCGGGGGATAAGGTCGAAGGGGAACACCCGCTCGGCACCCTGGGCGTCGCCGTAGACGTTGAAGGTGATGCCTTGGCGCAGGAAGGCCAGGTCGACGGCGCGGCGCTTGGCGTTGAAATCATCCGACGAAATGTGGCGGAAACGCTCGGCAAAGCGTTGGTAATGCGGGCGGACGCTGCCGTCCGCGGCGAACATTTCGTCGAAGAAGCCTTCTGGCGCATAGCCTTCGAAGGGTGGGGGGGTGCGGGTGGCAACGGACTCCACCAATGGTTGTGGGGGGACCATGGAAGGCCGGTTCAGCAGGCCCCATGCTAGTTTGGGGAAATCTTTCGGATTTTTTCGCCTGTCGGCCGCGGATGGCCGCGCCCAGGCATTTGGCCCGCGGGCATGGACTGCTTGTAACTGGTCCGGCTCCTGCTCTGCTGGGGGTTCCCCATGGCCATTCATGTCGCGCTGAATCACCGCACCAGCTATCGCTACGACCGCCCGGTCACCCTCGGCCCGCAGGTCATCCGCCTGCGTCCGGCCCCGCACTGCCGGACCCGTATCCACAGTTATGCGCTGAAACTCACCCCGGCCGAGGGCTGCTTCATCAACTGGCAGCAGGACCCCTTCAGCAATTACCTCGCCCGCGTCGTCTATCCGGAAAAGGTCCGGGAGCTGGTCGTCGAGGTCGATCTCGTGGCGGAGATGTCGGTCTACAATCCCTTTGATTTTTTCCTCGAACCGGCGGCGGAGAAATTCCCCTTTGCCTACGAGGCGGCGCTGGCCGCGGATCTCGCGCCCTACCGGCGCACGGGCGAGCTCACCCCGCTGCTCGCCGCCTGGGTCAAGTCGCTCGACCTCCACGAGCAGCGCACCATCGATTTTCTCGTCGGTCTCAACCAGCGGCTCTGGCGCGAACTCAAGTACGTCATCCGGCTGGAGCCGGGCGTCCAGACCCCCGAGGAGACCCTCGCCCGGGCTTCCGGCTCCTGCCGCGATTCGGGCTGGCTGCTGGTCAACCTCCTCCGGCATGCCGGCCTCGCGGCGCGCTTTGTCTCCGGCTACCTCATCCAGCTGAAGGCGGACCAAAAGTCGCTCGACGGCCCCTCCGGCACGGAAAAGGACTTCACCGACCTGCATGCCTGGTGCGAGGTCTATCTCCCGGGCGCGGGCTGGATCGGGCTCGATCCCACCTCCGGCCTGATGGCGGGCGAGGGCCACATCCCGCTGGCCTGCTCACCCGAGCCGTCGAGCGCCGCCGCCATCTCCGGGGCGGTCGATCCCTGCGAGACGGAGTTTGACTTCGCCATGTCGGTGACGCGGGTCTACGAGTCCCCGCGGGTTACGCTGCCCTACACGGAGGAGCAGTGGGCGAAGATCGACCGCCTCGGGCAGGTGATCGACGCCGACCTGGCCAAGCACGACGTCCGCCTGACCATGGGCGGCGAGCCGACCTTCGTCTCCCTCGACGATCCCGATGGGCCCGAATGGAATTTCACCGCGGTCTCGGCCGAAAAACGCCGCCTGTCCGGCGAGTTGATCCGGCGCCTGCGGCACCAATTCGCCCCCGGGGCGCTGCTGCACTACGGCCAGGGCAAGTGGTACCCGGGCGAACCGCTCCCGCGCTGGGCCCTGTCGGCCTACTGGCGCAAGGATGGCGTCCCGATCTGGCGCGACGACTCCCTCATCGCGGACGAGGGGAAGGATTACGGCCACGGCGCCCATCAGGCGAAGGAGCTGGGCCGGCGGCTCGCCGGGGTCCTCGGCGTCAATCCGCAGCACCTCATCCCGGGTTACGAGGACGCCTTTTACTACACCTGGAAGGAGCGCCGGCTGCCGTCCAACGTCACCCCGGAGAATTCCAACCTGAAGGACAAGCTGGAGCGCGACCGCATCGCCCGTCTCTTCCAGCAGGGGCTCGGCTCCACCGTCGGCTTCGCCCTGCCGATCCAGCGCACCGTGGTGGACGGACAGCCCGGCTGGATCTCGGGCCGGTGGTTTTTGCGCGAGGAGGAGACGCTCTGGCTCCTGCCCGGCGATTCCCCCATGGGCCTGCGCCTGCCCCTCGAATCCATTCCCTGGGTGGCGGAGAAGGATACGCCCTGGCTCGGGCCGCAGGACCCGTCGCAGAAGCTGCCGCCCCTGCCCAAGGGCTTCCGGAGCGACGATTCGCCCGCCGTCTACCAGAAAATCCTGAGCTCCCCGGCCATGGGACCGATGGCGGCGGGCAGCGGCCCGGGCCAGCGGGCGCAGGTCCTGGACCCCGGCAGCCTCGCGCGCCGGCCGCAGCCCGGCGAGAGCGCGCCGTGGATCATCCGCACCGCGCTCTGCGTGCAGCCCCGCGAAGGCCGCCTCCATGTCTTCCTGCCGCCGGTCAGCCGGCTGGAGGATTACCTTGAGCTGGTGTCCGGCATCGAGGCCACCGTGGCCGCCATGGGCGTGCCCGTCATCCTCGAAGGCGAGGCGCCGCCGAAGGATCCGCGCCTCCAGAAGCTCGCCGTCACCCCCGATCCCGGCGTCATCGAAGTCAACCTCCACCCGAGCAAAACCTGGGCGGAACTCGTGGAGCGCACCACCGTGCTCTACGAGGAGGCCCGGCAGACGCGACTGGGCACGGAGAAGTTCCTGCTCGACGGGCGCCACACCGGCACCGGCGGCGGCAACCACATCATCCTCGGCGGCGACACCCCCGCCGACTCCCCTGTCCTGCGCCGGCCCGACCTGCTGCGCTCCTTGCTGACCTACTGGCAGAACCATCCTTCCCTCAGCTGGTTGTTCTCCGGGCTGTTCATCGGGCCGACCTCGCAGGCCCCGCGGCTCGACGAGGCGCGGCACGATTCGCTGCGCGAGCTCGAGATCGCCGGGCGCGAGCTCGACCGCCAGCTCCAGGTCGGCCACTGCCCGCCCTGGCTGGTGGACCGCCTCTACCGCAACCTCCTGACCGACGCCGCCGGCAACACCCACCGGGCGGAGTTCAGCGTGGACAAGCTCTACTCGCCGGACGGCTCGGCCGGCCGGCTCGGGCTGGTGGAGCTGCGCGCCTTCGAGATGCCGCCGCATGCGCGCATGAGCCTCGGCCAGCACCTGCTGCTGCGCGGGCTGGTGGCAAAGTTTTGGCGCGAGCCCTACCGGCGCCCGCTCATCCGCTGGGGCACCGACCTCCACGACCGCTGGCTGCTGCCGCATTTCTGCCGGACGGATTTTTGCCGAGGTGCTGGAGGACCTGCGTGCCGCCGGTTATCCGTTCACCGACGACTGGTTCGCCCCGCACTTCGAGTTTCGTTTCCCGCGGATCGGCGACTTTGCCGTCCGCGACATCCAGGTGGAGCTTCGCACCGCGCTCGAACCCTGGCATGTCCTCGGCGAGGAGCCGGGCGGCGGCGGCACGGTGCGCTATGTCGATAGCTCGCTGGAGCGCCTGCAGGTCAAGGCCACCGGGCTCACCGGCGACCGCTTTGTCCTCACGGTCAACGGTCATCGCGTCCCGCTTCATCCCACCGGCACGAACGGGGAGGGCGTGGCCGGCGTGCGTTACCGCGCCTGGCAGCCGCCCAACTGCCTGCACCCGACCATCAAGGTGCACGCCCCGCTCGTGTTCGACCTCGTCGATACCTGGAACCGGCGCTCGCTCGGCGGCTGCACCTACCATGTGGCCCACCCTGGCGGGCGGAACTACGTCACCTTCCCGGTCAATTCTTACGAGGCCGAGAGCCGCCGCCTCGCCCGCTTTTTCGCCTACGGCCACACCCCCGGCCGTGGGCCCGGCGAACTTCCCCCCACCGGGCATCCCGAGTCCCCGTTCACCCTCGACCTCCGCGATCCCTGAGCCGGCCCGCTCGCCCACCGGCGGGCGCGGGCCTGGGCGGGGCCGTGGCCAGGCGACCGTGCCTGGGCTTTCGCCAGGAGGCGCGCGGAGCGCATGCCCGGGCAAGGCTTGACCGGCGGCGGCGCTTCCGCGCCCGTGCCAGCCGCCGGTGGCTGGGGATGACCTTGGCGGAGTGCGGTAGGGCAACGCCCCATAGTGGCGCGGGCGCAAAAGGACTATGCTCACCGTACTTCCATGAAAAACAAATCCATCTCCGCCTTGCTCCTCGCTTTCGCCGGGCCCCTCGCTCTGCTCGCCTCGCCCGCCAATGATCGCAAAATCGAGGACGCCGCCAAGGCCTCCTACAATTTCCGCACCGTCCTTGAGGACCATGTCTCCGTCAAAGCCACCGACGGAGTGGTCACGCTGACCGGGAACGTGCAGGACAAGGACAACAAGGCCCTCGCCGAGGACACCGTCGAGAACCTTCCCGGCGTGACCGGCGTGAAAAATGAAATCACGGTGCTGGCCACCTATCCCGAGCATTCGGATGCCTGGATGGCCTTCAAGATTCGCAGTCACCTGCTCGTCAAATCCAATGTCAGCGCCGCCACGACCACGGTGGCCGTCCAGGACGGAGTCGTGACCCTCGGGGGCACGGCCGACAATCTGGCGCAGAAGGAGCTCACCGGCGTGTACGCCAAAGACATCGACTTTGTGAAGTCCGTGAAGAACGAGATCGTCATCAAGGACAACCCGACGGCGGGCGAAACCGTCGGCGAGAAGATCGACGACGCGTCCATCACCAGCCAGGTGAAATTTGCCCTGCTGAGCCACCAGTCCACCAGTGCGCTCAAGACCAAGGTCACGACTGCGGACGGCGTGGTCAGTGTCACCGGTTTGGCCGCGTCTGAGGCGGAAAAATCCCTTGTCACGAAGCTCGCCCAGGATGT
>CAISJA010000506.1 GCA_903885525.1 uncultured Opitutaceae bacterium | reverse complement strand
CTCATCTGGTGGCGCCGGTGGCACCCGGAAAAATGCGCGCCGGCTTTCGTTCTACGCAACCAACGTCACCTGCCCACCGCCTTGCATGAACTTTTTCAGCCACTTACGCGGTAGGAGTAAGGAGCCCTGGGAGCGGGTGCCACCGCCTCCCGCCGCGTCTGCAGATTTTCGGGCGAAGGGGGGGCCTACATCCGTTCCAAGGTGCGGAGGCCGAGCAGGTGCAGGCCCGTTTCCAGCACGATGAGGGTGCGGTGGCAGAGGAGCAGACGGCGGGCGCGGACTTCCGCCGCATCCACCATCACGCGGTCCACGGCGTAGAAGGCGCTGTAGGCACCAGCCAGCTCGTACAGGTAGAGGCAGAGAAAATGCGGCCGGAGCTGGCTGGTGGCGAGCAGGATGGCGTCGGAGAACTGCACGAGCCGGCGGGCGAGAGCGAGCTCCTGCGGGGTCTCGGGCGCGGAGGCGCCGGCGACCGGCGGCCGGGCGGGATCGAGCCCGGCCTTGCGGAAGATCGACCGGATGCGGGCCACGGCGTAGAGCAGGTAGGCGGCCGTGTTGCCGTCCAGCGAGATCATCTTGTCCCACGTGAACACGTAGTCGCTCGAACGGTTTTGGGAGAGGTCGGCGTATTGGACGGAGGCGACGCCGACGATCCGGGCGATGCCGGTCTGTTCCTCCGGGGTGAGATCGCGGCTCTTTTCCGCCACCAGGGCGAGGGCGCGCGCCTCCGCCTCGGCGAGCAGATCCTTCAGCCGGATGTTTTCGCCCGAGCGGGTCTTGAGCGGCTTGTTGTCCTCGCCCAGCACGGTGCCGAAGTCGACGTGTTCCAGCCGGGGCAGCTTCCGGCCCGTGCGTTCGAACCATTTTTGGGCGGTGAGGAAGAGCTGGTCCATGTGGTCGCTCTGGCGGAAGTCGATCACATAGGCGGCGCCGTCGATGTGGTAGGTTTCGGCGCGGTGCAGCACGGTCGCGAGGTCGGTGGAGGCGTAGTTGGAGGCGCCGTCTTTTTTCCGGATAAGGAAGGGCTGCTGGGCGAAGCGCGGGTGCTCCGGATGGAAGACCACGAGCGCGCCTTCACTTTCCTGGGCCAGGCCGCATTGCTGGAGCTCGCGGTACACCGCGGCGACCTTGTCGTTGTAGAAGCTCTCGCCGTGCGCGAAGTCAAAGCGGATGCCGAGCTGGTCGTAGATCTGCTGGAAGGCGGCGAGGGAAACACCGTTGATATGCCTCCAGATGTCCAGATTGACGGCATCGCCGTCCTGGAGCTTCACCAGTTCGGAGCGCGCGGCGTCCAGGACGGCCGGGTCGGCTTCGGCGGCGTGGTGGCCCGCCTTGTACAGCCGCTCGAATTCCTCCAGCGGTTCGTTGGCGAGGGCGGTCGCCAGGGCGGCGGGGGCGGTGGCCTGCGCCTGCTTGTAGGCCCAGATGAGCTTGCCGAACTGCGTGCCCCAGTCGCCGATGTGGTTGTCGCGGATGACCCGGGCGCCGCTGAAGGCGAGCAACCGGCAAATGGCCTCGCCGATCACCGCGGAGCGCAGGTGGCCGACATGCATCTGCTTGGCGGTGTTGGGCGAGGAGTAGTCGACGATCCAGGTCTGCCCGGCCTTGGCGCTGGCGGCGCCGCCTTGCAGATGCGCTTCGCTGTCGTAATCCTGCAGCCAGGCCAGGAGGGCGGCGGGTTTCAGCCGGAAATTGATGAAGCCTGGTCCGGCCAGGGTCACCTCGCAGGTGGAGCGGACGGAGGGATCGAGCCGGTCGACGAGCTGCTGGGCGAGGGCGCGGGGATTTTGCTTTTCCCGTTTGGCGAAGGCGAGGGCCCCGTTGGCCTGAAAATCGCCGTGTGCCGGATCGGCCACCCGGACCTCGGGGAGGAAGCCGCGTTCCACCCACCCCAGGGCGGCGGCGGCGGTTTGCAAGGCCAGGTCAAGATGGCTGGCGAGGGCGAACGGGAGACTCATGAGGGTGATTGAGGAATTGCGCTTGGCGCTGAGCAAGAACGATTTTCGAGGTTCCGTGCCGAGGGCGGGGGGGGCCGGCGGGCCGGCGCGTAGAGAAATCTTTAACAAAGTATAATTTTTTGCTCGACATTTTCGTCGAAACTCTTTGCCTCTTCGGGCTTTGCGCCGCAGGCCGGCGTCAATCCATTTACCAACTGTGAGCACACATTCCATGAGAAAACGTCCCATCCCGACGCGTCGGTTCGTCAAGCCATCGTTCACCTCGCTGATTGAGAAGAAGCGCGACGGTGGCGAATTCACCCAGGAGGAGATCCGCTACATCATCGACTCCGTCCTCGACGGCGAGATGCCGCAACACCAGCAGGCGGCGCTGCTCATGGCGATCTACTTTGCCAACATGTCGGCGCAGGAGACGGCCATCCTGACCGAGGAAATGATGCTGTCGGGCGAGGTCATTGATCTTTCCCACATCGCCAAGCCGAAGATCGACAAGTACTCGACCGGCGGCGTGGGCGACAAGACCGCGCTCGTCCTCACACCGCTTGCCATGGCCAGCGGCGTGGTCGTCCCCATGATGTGCGGGGCGGAGCAGCAGTTTGTGATCAACGCCCTCGACAAGCTCTCGGCCATCCCGGGCTTCAAGGGCCACATGACGATCCAGCATTTCCAGGACCAGCTGGCCCGCGTCGGCGGTGCCATCGCCGAGCAGAGCAAGGAACTCGCCCCGGCCGACCAGATATTATACGACCTCCGCCTCGACACGGGCACCATCCCGAGCCTTCCGCTCATCACCGGCAGCGTGCTCTCCAAGAAGCTCGCCGAAGGCGCCGAGGGTCTGGTGATCGATGTCAAGTGGGGCAACGGCTCCTTCATCAAGGACCTGGAGCAAGCCAAGCAGCTCGCCCG
>CAISJA010000505.1 GCA_903885525.1 uncultured Opitutaceae bacterium | reverse complement strand
CTCCAGGCCTACTTCCGCATCAACGCGGAAAACTTCGGCCAGTTCGAGCGCACGCTCATCATCGCTGACGAGGGTTCCGAGGTCGTCTACATGGAAGGCTGCACCGCGCCGAAGTTCTCCACCTCGACGCTCCACAGCGCCGTCGTCGAACTTGTCGCGCTCAAGGGCGCGAAGATTCAATACATCACCGTCCAGAACTGGGCCAACAACGTCTTCAACCTCGTCACGAAGCGCGGCGTCGCGCACGAGGAAGCCGAGATCAAGTGGATCGACTGCAACATCGGTTCGCGCCTCACGATGAAATACCCGGGCGTCGTCCTGAAGGGTCGCAAGGCCCGCGGCGAAGTGCTCTCGATCGCACTCGCGAACGACGGCCAGCACCAGGACACCGGCGCGAAGATGATCCACGCGGCTGACGAGACCACGTCGAACATCATCGCGAAATCGATCTCCGTCGGCCAGGGCCGCAGCACGTATCGCGGCGTCGTTCACATTCCGAAGCACCTCAAGGGTTGCAAAAACAACACCGAGTGCGACGCCCTGCTCATCAACACCAACTCGCGCACCGACACCTACCCGGCCATCACCGTCCGCGGCGACCGCAACGCCACCCAGCACGAGGCCAGCGTCTCGAAGGTGTCGGAGGACATGATTTTCTACATGCAGCAACGCGGCCTCACCGAGGCGCAGGCCATGAGCCTCGCCGTCAACGGCTTTATCAACGACCTCGCCCGCCAGTTCCCGATGGAATATTCCGTCGAGCTGAAGCGCCTCATCGACCTTGAAATGGAAGGCTCGGTGGGTTGAACCGGATTCGGAATGGCGATGGCGGAATGTGGAACCCCTGCAACTCCCCCAATGCCGCGTTCCGAATTCCGCAATCCGAATCCCGCAATCTGCAATTAAGATGTCCGTCTCCACCCAAGTTTCCGTCTCCCTCACCGGCGCCTTCACGCCCGAAGCCTTCGAGGCCCACCTCACCCGCATCGCCCACCTGCCCGCCTGGTGGATGGAGCGCAAGCGCGCGGCTTATGCCCGCTTCGCCCGCCTGCCGCTGCCCCGCCGGACCGACGAAAATTGGCGCTTCTCCAACCAGGCCGGCTTCACCCTCGACGGCTACGCCCTGCCCGGCCCCGTGGGTGCCGAGCAGGCCCACCACGCCTCGCTCGGGGTCCAAAGCGCCGGCACCCTCGTGCTCGCCAACCATCGCCCCGCCCTCCTCGAGCCCCTCCCGGACGCCCTGGCCCGCCAGGGCGTCGTCTTCGACACCTTGCAAAACGCCCTGCGCACGCACGGCGAACTCGTCCGCGAACACCTGCTGGCCCAGCCCGCCCGCCTCGGCTCCGAAAAATTCGCCGCCCTGCACGAGGCCTTTCTGGAGGACGGCGCCTTCATCTTCGTGCCCAAGGGCGTGACCGTCGGCCTGCCCATCAGCGTCTTTCACTATGCCGCCGGCTCCGGCATCGCGCTCTTCCCGCACACCCTCGTCGTGGCCGCGGAAAACGCCCGGGTCACCGTCGCCGATTTTTTCCGCTCCGCCAACCCCGACGACCGCCAGTTCATCTGCGGCGGCAACGACCTCTACGTTGGCCACGGCGCCCAGGTCACCTACCTTGCCCTGCAGGACTGGAGCCGCGAGGCCCTCTCCTACCAGAGCAACGCCACCGTCGTCCGCCGCGATGCCCGGGTCCTCTCCCTCAATCTCCACGCCGGTGCGCGCCAGGCGCGGCACGAGAGTTTCTCGCAACTGCAGGCACCTGGGGCGCACTCGGAGATGCTGGCCCTCACCCTCGCCCGCCAGTCCCAGGAATTCGACCAGCGCACGCTCCAGATCCATCAGGCCCCCAACACCAGCTCCAACCTCCTCTACAAAAACGCCCTGCTGGACCAGGCGAAAACCATCTTCTCCGGCCTCATCATCGTCGACCCCGACGCCCAGAAGACCGACGCCTACCAGAGCAACCGCAACCTGATGCTCTCCGACGACGCCGAGGCGCACTCCCTCCCCGGCCTGGAAATCCAGGCCAACGACGTCCGCTGCTCCCACGGTGCCACCTCGTCCCGCATCCCCGCCGAGCAAGAATTCTACCTCCAGTCCCGCGGCATTGCCAAGACCCAGGCCGACCAGCTCCTCGTCTTTGGCTTCTTCGAGGAAGTCCTCGGACGGATTGAAAACACCGGGCTCCACGACCGCCTCGCCGAAATCATCCGTGGGAAATTCAAGGAATGAGGATTTCCTTGGCAGAAATCCTGATTGGTCCTTTTTCAGGACCGCCCCATACACCTCCTTTCGTCTCCGTGAATCCAAGCCGCCAGGCCAGACCGCAAAATGCACTGCGCCGGCCCTCAGTCGCGCCCCTTGGGCAAATCGTCTTTTTCCATTTCTAATGAGTGTCCATTAGTGGTTCCTTCCCGCCTCCCATGCAAAATCGCGAACGCACCCTCACCCGCGACGTCGTCGCCCACCAGATTCCGTCCGGCGACAAGCACATCCTCAACGCCGGCGGGATGGTCTACATCCACCAGGTCCTCGGCGGCAGCTATACGGTGCAGACCGGTACCGGCCTCTATCGCATCAGCGGGCAGGACGCCGATTCCCTCGGTGAGGAAGCCCACGCCGCGCCCGGCTCCCCGCCGGCCCCCACCGCCACCACCACCGCGCCCGACCCCGAGGCGGTCTGGGCCCAGCTCCGCCAGGTGTTTGACCCGGAAATTCCGGTCAACATCGTCGACCTCGGCCTTGTCTACTCGATGGAAGTCTCACCGGAATCTGAGGGCCGCCACCGCGTCGACGTCCAGATGACACTCACCGCCCCCGGCTGCGGCATGGGCCCGGTCATCGCGGAGGATGCCAAGTCCAAGATTCTCCTCGTCCCCGGCGTCGCCGACGCCGAAGTTCGCATCACCTGGGAGCCACCGTGGAACCAGAGCATGATCTCCGAGGAAGG
>CAISJA010000504.1 GCA_903885525.1 uncultured Opitutaceae bacterium | reverse complement strand
GGATTATTCCCCACGTACGAGTACCTGTTGTAGCCTTGAGCATCGCCTACGCCGTCGATGTTGGGGTCGGCGGAGAGGAAGCGGCCGAGGAGGGGGTCATAGACGCGGCCGTTCATGTGGACGTGCTTGATGCGTCCGGCATTCGGTAGGGCGGGCCCGCCTGCCGCCCGATCAGGCATCCGCTCGGCCGGTGAAGTAGACAAATGCATCCCGACCTCCCGGCGCCTTGCCAGGCGAGCTTGGTGACTTCGCCCGATAGCCCACCGGCGGAGCATCCGACGGGAATTTTAGGGGAATTTTCGTGACACCACTTCCTGCTTAAAACGAGCAATTTAACGCAACCGTAAGATTGGCCCTGAATTTGCTGTTGCGCCGGCGGAGCTTGGGTCTGAAACAGGCCGCTCCACTTTCATCCTGAACCATTCCTACCATGAAGAAGACCACCACTAAGTCAGCCGCCGCCAGCAAGCCCGCTGCCAGCAAGCCTGCTGCCAGCAAGCCGGCCGCCAGCAAAGCGGTCGCCGCGCCCAAAGCCGCGGCCTCCCCTACAGCCACACCCCAGACTCCCGCCAAAAAGGCCGCTCCAGCCCCGCTCAAAAAGACGGCTGCGGTCCTGCCAGAGCCGCCCGCCACTTTCATTTCCGCCCGGGCCGACATCGGTTTCGGCAACCACCTCTACATCCGCGGCGAAGGCCCGGGCCTCAGCTGGGATCATGGCCTCGCCTTGGACTGCGCCGCGGCCGATCTCTGGTCCGCCACCATCAAAGGAGCGACCTCCGCCGTCACGTTCAAGGTTTTGGTCAACGACCTCTCCTGGAGCACAGGCAATGACTACGTGGTCGAGCCCGGTCAGAGCGTGACCGTCGTCCCAAGTTTTTGAGGCGTCCGGGCACGTCGGGGTCAATGATCCCGCCCGAAATTGCCCGCCGCTGAACGCCGCGAGCGCGCCCCTGCTTCTCGTGCCTGCGCCCTCTGGCCAGGTCTGCACTTGGTATTGTGCGGACGGGCTGCCGGGCTTTCCTGCCGGCTCCAGACTTACTCCGGGTCCGGATTGATCGCCCGCAGGGCGGAGCGCACTGCCTCTGCCGTAAGCCTGTCCCCCGCCTCGCTCCGGGACGGGAGAACGAGTCCGCGCATCCGCACCGTGCTGAACGGCCGGGGAAGATAGAACCGGTCCCAGCTTCTCAGCCGGTGCGCCGGGCCGAATTCCGCGCCGATCAAAACCATCGGGGCCTGCAACCGGCGCGTCACCACCAGCACCCCCGGCTCTACGGTGTACATCGGACCGCGCGGACCATCGGGCGTGATGCCGACATCGTGCCCCTCGCGCATTTTTTCGATCAGGATTTGCGCCGCCTCGCGGCCGAAGTTGCTGCTGGAGCCACGGACCGGGCAAATGCCGACCATCCGGTAAAAGGCCGCCAGCCATGCCCCGTCCTTGCTCGCGCTCACGAGTCCATAAACCCGCCGCCGGGTGCGGTAGCGGCGGAATATCTCCGCCGAAAGGAACAGCCGGTTGTGCCAGAGCACGATCGCCACCGGTTCGTCTGAGTGCATCAGCCGGCGCCGGGTCTCGTAGTCCGCCTGAAACCGCAGCGTCCGCCCCCAGGCCCGCACCACGAGGGCAAGCAGCCACAGCGCGAATCGCCGGGCGCCGCGCACTTCGTTGACCAGCTCTGTTTCTTCCGTTTGCAGTCCCACCCTTATGCGCGGTTCCCCGCCCTGCCGCCAAGTTAAACTTGTGCCTCTGCGCCCACCCGCCGACGCTCCCCGCGCATGACGCTCCCACCTTGTCCGCACTTGCCTGCCGCCCCTGCCGCCATGAACGCCGGGGCGCTCACGGCGCTGGGGCCTGACCGCGGCGCACGCTTTTTCCTCACCTCCCTCACCTACGGCCAGTACCTTTGGCAACGGGGCCTCGCCGCCCGCGCCATCCTCTGCGTGGATCGCGCCTTCGGTGCCGATCTGCCGGGCGACGCCCCCGTCCTGCATGACTGGCCGATGCCCTATGCCGCCCTGGCGTGGATGCTCGCCCATGTGCCCGCCGGCATCTTCGTCGGCAACCCTCGCGTCCACTACCAGCACCTCGCTGACCGGATGCACGAGCCCCGCCGCGAACAACGCCGCTGGCGGGCCTGGGCCTGCTGGGCCCTGACGCGCCGGGTCCGCCCCGCCTATCCCGCCGACCCGAGGCACGCCGTGATCGAGCCCAGCGCGGAACAGATCGCCGCCCACTTGCGCACCCACGGCCTGCCCGGCGAGTCCGCCCGGTGGCACGATGTGCTGCAAGCATCATAGGTGCGGCAGCCATCAATAGTGTGGCAGCCATGCGGGTGCTGCGCGGCAAAAACCATTCGCAGCGCGCCGCGTCCGGGGCCGCCATCATAGGTGCGGCAACCATGCAAGTGCGGCAGCCAGGTGAGTGCGGCAGCCAGGTGAGTGCGGGCAACCAGCGCAAGGCTGCAAAGATCGTAAGCCCGCAACCATCTTGAGACCGACCGCGAGCTGCCCCCCCCCACGCCCGTGTCTCCCTTGACCGGTCGGCCTCCAAATTTCAGTCCCGTCCCACAGGGAGTGGATATGACGATGCAACTGCTTGCATAGGAATGCGAGCAAGGTGTCGGCGGGGCGCCGGCGTAATTGATGATTTTAGTGCGAAAGCTGGTTTTGCTCGGGAAGAATCACGCGTG
>CAISJA010000503.1 GCA_903885525.1 uncultured Opitutaceae bacterium | reverse complement strand
GGTAGCCCTGCCGGACCATGGCCGGGAGCACGATCGAGCCGATGGCGACGACGGTGGCCACGCTGGAGCCGCAGACGAGGGCGAACATAGCGCAGGCCACGACGCCCGCGAGGGCGAGGCCACCGTGCCAGTGGCCGATCAGCGAGGTGGCAAAATCGATCATCCGGCGGGCCACGCCGCCGTGGGTCAGGAAGGTGCCGGCGAGGATGAAGAAAGGAATCGCCATGATCTCGAACTTCTCGATGCCGGTAAAAAGTTTCAGCGCCACCGACTCCACGGGCACATGGGTCATGAAGAACAGGAACATCAGCACCGTGAGGCCGAGAGCGATCGAGACCGGCATGCCCGTCAGCATGAGCAGAATGAGAAGGGCGAAAACGCCGCCGATCTTGCCCCCCAGGAAGGCAAGCGCGCCGAGGGCGACGGCGATGGCGATGAGCCAACCCGCCGAACGGCGCTTGGTCATGAGCCCCAGATTGGTGCGGGCGACGATCTCACTCATGCCGCACCTCCCTCGGGGGCCGCTGCCGGCACCTCCAGCCTGGTGTTTTCGTCTTCCAGCCCCTCGACCCGGGCCTCATGGCTCGGGAGCTGGCCGCTGCGAAAGTACCAGATGAGCACCTGCAGGAACCGGAAGCTCATCAGGTAGGATCCCAGCGGCACGCAGGAATAGATGACCCAGGTGGGCCATTCGAGGTCCGGCGTGATCGGCCCCTCGGGCAGATCGCCCGTATCGAGATGGAGCTGATGGAACACGGCGTAGTGCATGCCGTTTTCCCAGACAAAACGCAGGCCGAGGCTGCCCACGATGCCGGTGAAGAGCGCCCCGCCCACCAAGGCAAGCAGCACCGCCACCCGGTGCCAGTCGCGAGGGAGGCGGTTGACGAGCACATCGACGCCCACATGCGTGCCCGCCCGGACACCGTAGGCGGCACCAAATTTGGCCATCCACACGAACATGTAGATGCACAATTCCTGGGCCCAGCCGAAGTTCAGGCCGATGAACCAGTCTTGCAGGTAGGGTATCCTGACGGTGGCTAGGTAGCGGTGCACCACCGAGGCGAAGATCAGCAGCGTGGCGGAAGCCATCAGCGTGGCGATGATGAGCTCCTCCAGCCGGTCGAGGATTTTCAGGAAGGTGGACGGCGGGCGGTTCACAGGCGGAAACGCAGCTCAGAGTTTGGCCGGGTCGAAATTGAGATCGGTGTACACCATGTCCAGCAGCTCCTGGCCGAAACGGGCCTGCTGCTCGCGGTGCACCGGGATCAGCGCCTTCTTCCAGGCGCGTCTCTCGTCCTCGGTCAGGACGTAGATCTGCGACTTGCCGGACGTGCGCACGGCCTCAAGGGCGTTGTCGTTTTCCTTCTCGGCGATGGCGTTGCCATACACCGTGGCCTTGGCCATGGCGGCTTCCAGCTCGTTGCGGATGTCGGTGGGGAGGCTCTCCCAGAATTTCTTGTTCACGACCACGGCGTAGCCGAGGTAGCCGTGGTACGAGACGGTCACGTGCTTCTGCACCTCGTACATCTTCTGCGTATAGAGGTTGGAGGGAGGATTCTCGGTGCCGTCCACCACGCCGGTCTGCAGGGCCTGGTAGACCTCGGAAAACGCCATCTGCTGCGGGATCGCGCCGAGAGCGCGCATCTGGGCCTCCAGCACCTTGGCCGACTGGACGCGCATCTTCAGGCCCTTGAAATCCGCGGGCAGGTGCAGCGGCTTGTTGGCGCTCATGACCTTGAAGCCGTTGTCCCAGTAGGCGAGCCCGTGGATTCCCTTCGGCTCCAGTTTCCGGAAGAGGAACTGGCCCACCGCGCCGTTGGTGATCTTGTGCAGGCTGCCGTAGCCGTCGAAAAGATAGGGCAGATCAAACACCTCGAACTCCCGGGCGCCGAGGGGCCCGAATTTCGACAACGAGGGGGCGAGCATCTGCACGGCGCCAATTTGCAGGGCCTCCATCTCCTCCTTGTCCTTGTACAGGGCGCTGTTGGCATAGACCTCGACCTTCACCCGACCGCCGGTGGCCTGCTCGGCGAGTTCCTTGAACTTGAGGGCGGCCTTGCCCTTCGGAGTGTCGGCAGCCACCACGTGGCTGAACTTGATGACGATCGGCTCGGCCGCACTGTCTGCGGCGGAACCGAGAAGGGCGGCCGCCAAGGTGGCGGCGACGACAAACGCAGTTGGGATGGATTTCATGGAATGTGGGCGGTCAGTGGTTCAGTGGGCCGGGAGGTGCCGGCCAGGCGGGGCATCGCTCCGCCCGGCCAAGCAGGCTGGAGCCTGGGAAATACCGGACGGCTGGTGCGGGGGGGCACCGGGATTCATGGGTTGGGGGATGACTAAGGAAGCGGGCCGACTTCGGGGTGGCCCGTTTTGCGGGGGTGGCAAAACGGACGGACCAAGGTGCTTTTCCCGGAAGAGATCGGCACCACGCCAGCTATCCCAAGAAAATAATGTGCCGTCTGCCAGCCAAAAGCACCCGCCGACGCAGCAACTTTCGTCACCCTTCACCGCCTGGGAAGAAAGACGGCGCGCGGCGGCAAGACGAGGTTTCCCCCTCCGGCCGCCCGGCCGCTTTCGCCGCCGCAGCCTGCACCCGGCACCAACCTCCGGCCCGGCCGCGCTTGACCGGCTGCGGGGTGGACACTACCACTGCCGGCGCGCTTTCCCCCGCAACCCCCACCCCGCATGAAGAGAACCGTCACCCTCTGCTGCCTGCTCGGGCTGGCAGCCTCCGTCTCCGCCCAGGACGTCGTCCGGCTCGGCAACCTCAAGTTCGCCCATTACGGCGCGGTCTGGTACATGAAGGAGATCGCCGCCAAGTATAACCTGAGGATCGAGGAGCAGATTTTCCCGAAAGGCATCGACATTTTCCCGGCCATCACCGCCGGCAACATCGACGCCTCCGCCAGTGCCGTCGACGGCGCCATCGCCGCCCGGGCCAGCGGCATCCCGATCTACATCGTCGCCGGCTTCGCCCGGGGCGGCGTGCGCATCGTCAGCCGCGCCGACCTCGCCCTGCACTCCGTCGCCGACCTCAAGGGCCGCAAAGTGGGCGTGCCCCGCGGCGGTGCCCAGGAGTTGGCCCTCCTTGCCGAACTGGCCCAAGCCGGCCTCACCTGGTCCGACCAAGGCAACAAGGATGTGCAGATCCTTTACCTCGCCTACGCCGATCTCAACCAGGCGCTCGCCTCGAAAAACCTCGACGCCATCTGCCAGTCAGAGCCCTATGCCTCGACCGCCATCGCCAAGGGCTTCGGCACCGAAATCATCAAGCCCTACGACACCCCGATGGGCGCGCCCATCCGCTCCCTCGTGATGACGGAAAAGCTCTACCGCGAGCGACCCGCCGTCGCCGCCCGCTTCCTCCAGTGCTTCGTCGAAGCCACCCGGCTCTTCCTCGCGCAGCCGGACCTGGCCGAGAAATACGTCCGCGAAGTCATGTTCAAAAAACAGCTCTCCGCCGACGATTACCGCGACGCCATCGGCAACTCGCCCTTCACCTACGACATCACCGTGGAGCACGTGCAGATTTCCACCGACTTCATGGTGAAATACGGCGTCGGCAAGATGGCCAGGCCACCCATCGCCGCCGACTTCGTGAAGCTCGACCTCCTGCAAAAGGCCAAGGCCGAGCTTGGCGCCGAATGAGCCGCGCCGCGGCCACGCCCGGCCGGAATCCACCAACTGCCCCACTCCCATGCCTCTGCTTGCAGGAAAAAAGCATCTGCTGAGATTTTGCCAGGGGCTGGTCGTGCCGCTCGTGCTCGTGGCCGTGTGGGAGGGGCTGTCCCGGAGCGGACGCATCAACCCGCAGTTGCTGCCGGCGCCGTCGCAGATCATGGCCAAGTGGTGGGAGACCCTGAAGCCGGCGGAGCCGTATGACGCCGCGAAAACCTTCTTCCTGCGCTGGCTCGTTTCGGGCGAGCTGCTGGCCGACTCCGTCGCCAGCCTCTACCGGGTGCTGGTCGGCTTCGTCCTCGGCGCGGGCCTCGCCCTGCCGATCGGCCTGCTGATGGGCGCCCACCGCACGGTCTACCGGCTCTTCAACCCGCTGATGCAGATCCTGCGGCCCATCCCGCCGATCGCGTTCATCCCGCTCTCGATCCTCTGGTTTGGACTCGGCAACCCGCCCGCCTTCTTCCTCATCAGCCTCGGCGCCTTTTTCCCGGTACTCGTCAACACCATCATCGGCGTCCGCAACGTGGATTCCATCTACCTGCGCGCCGCCCGCAACCTCGGCGCCAGCGGCCGCACGCTTTTCCTCCGCATCATCCTCCCCGCCGCCGCCCCCTACATCCTCACCGGCATGCGCATCGGCATCGGCGTGGCCTTCATCGTCGTGATCGTGGCCGAGATGATCGCCGTCAACAACGGCCTCGGCTACCGCATCCTCGAAGCGCGCGAATTCTACTGGTCCGACAAGATCATCGTCGGCATGCTCACCATCGGTCTGCTCGGCCTCGCCCTCGACACCGGCATGGAAAAGCTCAATGCCCACCTGCTCCGCTGGCACCGCGGGCTGGACAACTCCTGAGCTGCCCCGCCCTCCGATGCGCCCCGTCCCCGCTGCCTCCGGCGAGATCCTTGTCCGCGACGTCGGCCAGACCTTCGGCCTCGGCAACCGAAGCGTCACCGCGCTCGCCGGCATCAACCTGACCGTCGCCCCGGGGGAGTTCGTCTCCCTCCTCGGGCCGTCCGGCTGCGGCAAATCCACCCTGCTCAATGCCGTCGCCGGCTTCGCCTTGCCCAGCTCCGGCGAAATTCTGGTCGACGGGCGCCCCGTCACCGGCCCGGGGCCGGACCGCGGCATGGTGTTCCAGGAATACGCCCTATTCCCCTGGATGACCGTGCAGCAGAACATCGCCTTCGGGATGGAAATCCAGCACGCCACCCCCGCCGCCATCCAGGAGAAGGTGGAGAGCCTGCTGCAGACTCTTTCCCTCCAGGATTTTCGCGACCGCTTCCCCAAGGATCTCTCCGGCGGCATGCGCCAGCGCGTCGCCCTCGCCCGCGTG
>CAISJA010000502.1 GCA_903885525.1 uncultured Opitutaceae bacterium | reverse complement strand
GGGTCAACCGCCAGACGATGCCGCCGAGCGAGGCGGCCATGATCCAGTGGGCGAGCAGAAAGCGGAGATCCCAGGCCCAGGCGGCTCCATCGGTGGCGATGGTGAGGAAATTGAATGGATCGCCGAACATCGACTGACCCTGCCCAAGCAGAGGTTCGCCGCAGAGCGAGTAGCGGTTCCAGAGGGGCAGCTCCCCGTGGGCGAGGGCGTCGCGCTGCACCATTGGGTAGTAGAGGTGCTGGAAGAGCAGGGCGCCGGTGTCCGAGCTGCCGGTGTGGGTGGACATCGGGTCCTTGTCCCCCGGCAGGGTGGGGAGCTGCTCGTAGAGCATGTGGCCGCCGTTGTTGGCGGAGACGAAGCTGCGTCCCTGGAAGAGCACCGGGTGGCATTGGAGGGCGACGGCGGCGGCGGCACTGAGCGCGAGGGTGAGGACCGGCCGTCGCCGGGCGGCGGCCGCGATCAGGCCGGCGAAAAGACTGAGGCGCCGGGCCACGGCCGGCAGGCCCAAGACCAGTCCGGCTAGGAAAACCGGCAGCGCCACGGGCCAGCCCAGTTCCCACCAGATGCCGGGGCTGCCGTGGAGGACCAGCGGCTCGGGCAGCAGCAGGTTGAGTTGCGGGTCGTTCGAGCGCGGGTCGGTTTCGATCCAGAGTTCGTGGCCGTGCTGGACCGACTTCACGATATTGGCCGCGGGCTGCAAGTCCTCCAGGCCGAACACGCGCATGATGCGGCCCCGGCGGTCGACGATCTGGGCGTGTGAGAGGGTGAAATGGCCGACGCCGTCGATGGGGTCGAAACGGAGGGCTTGGAAACGGCCCATGGGCATCATGAACCGGTAAACCACCGGATTCGGCTCCACCCTGATCGGCTGGCGGGAGGATTGGAATTCCGTATAGCCCTTCCCTTGGTCCCAGAAAAGCTGGGTCGATCCCACGGAATCGCAGGTGAGGGTGATGTCGAAAAAGTAATACTCGCGCCGCTCGACGCTGGTTGTCATGACCGGCAACGCGGCCGCCAGGGCCAGCCCGGCGGCGAGCAGGATGGCCCGGAAGTCGAACCAATCGCGCCTCATGCCTGCGCGGTCCGTTGCCGCCAGGCCTCGACAATCTGGCGGATGGTCTCTTCCAGGGACTGCGTGATGTCCCACGACGGATAGTGGGTCCGCATCTTGCGCAGGTCGGAATAGTAGCAGATGTGGTCGCCGGCACGGTTCTGGTCCACATAGGCGTAGACCTGCTTCCGGCCGGAGAATTTCTCGGCGAGCTGAAACGCCTCGAGGATGGAGCAGGAGTTGGCCTTGCCCCCGCCCAGGTTATAGACTTCGCCGGCGCGCGGGGCGGCGACAAAGGCGGCCATGAAACGGGCGACATCGAGGGCATGGATGTTATCCCGCACCTGTTTGCCCTGGTAGCCGAAGACGCGGTACTCGCGGCCCTCGAGGTTGCACTTCACGAGGTAGGAGAGGAAGCCGTGGAGTTCGACGCCCGAGTGGTTCGGCCCGGTGAGGCACCCGCCACGCAGGGCGCAGGTGGGGAGGTTGAAGTACCGTCCATATTCCTGGACCATCACGTCGGCCGCGACCTTGGAAGCGCCGAAGAGCGAGTGTTTGGACTGGTCGATGGTGAAGGTTTCGGGGATGCCGTGGGCGTAGGCGGGGTCGTCGTAATCCCAACGGGTTGCCAGCTCGGCGAGGCGGAGGCGGTTCGGGGCGTCGCCGTAGACCTTGTTGGT
>CAISJA010000501.1 GCA_903885525.1 uncultured Opitutaceae bacterium | reverse complement strand
CTTCACGCGCACCAAACAGTGGGACGAAGGCCGGCGGTTTTTCGACGGCCTGATCGCGCAGCGCCCGTCCGACCGGAACCTGCGCCTGCTGCGCGGCCGGCTCGCCCGGCTGGCCGGCGACCCGGGCACCGCCGAGGGGGAATTCCGCGCGATCCTGGCTGAGGATCCGGAAAACCAGATGACCCTGGAGGCCCTGGTAGACCTGCTGGCGAAGCAGGGCCAGCAGGCGGCGGCCGAGGCCGCGGGGCTCGCGGCTGTAGCCCACCAGCCGCGGAATCAGGAGAACAACCTGCGCTGCGCCATCCTGCTGGAGGAACGAGGCGACCTTCCGCAGGCGATCCGCCTCCTCGAGGCGGCGGTCCGGAGCGGGCCGGTGACGGCGGCGCTGGAGATGCATCTGGCCCGGAAACTTTTCGCCCAGGGCCGGGTTGAGGCAGCCTTGGAACACCTGGCCGAAGCGAAACATCTCGCGTTGATCGAGGATAACCAGGCCGCATCCGACTCGATCAACCGGATCATCGCCAGTGTGCGGGCGCAGTGGCTCCTGTCGCCATGACCGCGATTCTCGGCCTCTCGGCGTTTTACCACGACTCCGCTGCCGCCCTGGTGGTCGATGGCCGCATCGTGGCCGCGGCCCAGGAGGAGCGCTTCACGCGGAAAAAGCACGATGCGGCTTTTCCGCGGCAGGCGGTGGAGTATTGCCTGCGGACCGGCGGGCTCACCGCCGCGCAACTCGACCATGTGGTTTTCTATGAAAAGCCGCTGCTGAAATTCGAGCGGCTGCTCGAAACCTACCTCGCGTCGGCCCCGCGCGGCCTCCGGTCATTTTTCCAGGCCGTGCCCCAATGGGTGCATGAGAAGCTGCAGCTGCCCCGCCTGATGAACGAGGGGCTCGGCGGGCGGTACACCCGTCCCTACCTCTTCACCGAGCATCACGAGGCGCACGCTGCCAGTGCCTTTTTCCCCTCGCCGTTCGAGGAGGCGGCGCTGCTCACGGTCGATGGGGTGGGCGAGTGGGCGACCGCCAGCCTCGGGCTGGGCCGCGGCCACCGAATCGACCTCACCCACGAGCTGCGCTTCCCGCACTCGCTCGGCCTGCTTTACTCGGCCTTCACCTATTTCTGCGGCTTTAAGGTCAACAGCGGCGAATACAAGCTCATGGGGCTGGCCCCGTACGGCACACCCCGGTATGTGGACCTGATCCTCGGGCACCTCGTCGAGCTCAAGCCCGACGGCTCCTTCCGCCTGGCGCAGGAATACTTTGACTACTGCGCCGGGCTGACGATGACGTCGCCGAAATTCGACCGCCTCTTCGGCGGGCCGCCGCGCCGGCCCGACAGCCCGCTCACCCCGCGCGAGCTCGACCTGGCCGCCTCCGTGCAACAGGTGACGGAGCTTGTGCTCCTGCGCATGGCGCGGCACCTGCACGGGCTCACCGGACAGAAGAACCTCTGCCTCGCCGGCGGCGTTGCGCTGAATTGCGTGGGGAACGGGCGGCTGCTGCGCGAGGGGCCCTTCGAGAACATCTGGATCCAGCCCGCGGCGGGTGATGCCGGCGGCGCGCTCGGGGCGGCGCTGTTCGCCTGGCATCAATTGTTGGAAAACCCGCGGCGGCCCGCGGTCCCCGATGGACAGCACGGCTCCTTCCTCGGCCCGGCTTACACGGCGGAGGAGATCGCCGCGACCCTGGCCGCGCAGGGGGCCGTGGCCCGCCGCGCCGCGGACGAGGCGGACTTGTGCGTGCAGACGGCCGACCTGCTCGCCGCGGGCAAGGTGGTCGGCTGGTTCCAGGGCCGGATGGAGTACGGCCCCCGCGCGCTCGGCCACCGCAGCATTTTGGGCGACGCCCGCCACCCGGGCATGCAGGCCGCCATGAATCTCAAGATCAAGTTCCGCGAATCGTTCCGGCCCTTCGCCCCGGTGGTGCTGGCCGACCGCGCCGCGGAGTATTTTGAACTGCCGGCCCCGGCGGAGAGCCCGTACATGCTCCTGGTCGTTCCGGTGCAGCCGGGACACCGCCGTCCGGTCACCGCGGCCGGGACGGGTGTGGCCCGGGTGCGCGAGGTGCGCTCCGACATACCGGCGGTCACCCATGTCGACTACAGCGCCCGGCTCCAGACCGTGGATGCCCGGCGCCATCCGCGTCTGCGCCGCCTGCTGGAGGCGTTTGCGGACCGGACCGGCTGCCCCATGCTGATCAATACCAGCTTTAATGTCCGCAGCGAGCCGATCGTTTGCACGCCCACCGACGCCTACCGCTGCTTCATGGCCACGGGGATAGATGCGCTCGTGCTCGGCGAATATCTCCTGTTGAAGGAGGAGCAGCCCGCGGCCAACCAGGTGGAGTCAGGGCACCACCTGCAACAATTTGAAATGGACTGAGGCACCGCCATGTCGTTGCTCCGCCTCAACTCCCGCCCCTCGCCCCGCCAGCTGCTTGTCTTCGCGCTGGCGTGGCTGGCGGTGGCCGGCGCGTCGGGCTGGGCCCAATGGCACCAGGCCCGGCCGCTCGCGGCGGAGACCTGCTGGGCCCTGGCCGTGATCGTGCCCCTGGCCGGGGCGGTCTGGCGAGAGGGGCTGCGGCTGCTCTATGTCGGTCTGAGCTATGCCACTTTTCCGATCGGGTATGCCGTTTCCACGGTCGTGCTGGTGCTGCTGTATTATGCCGTCTTGACTCCCCTCGGTCTGATTTTGTGGGTCTGCGGCCATGATCCCCTGCAACGGCGTCCGGCACCCGCCGCGGCCAGCTACTGGCACAAGCGTCCGGGTCCACGGCGGCCCGCGAGCTACTTCCGGCAACATTAAGCCATGGACCAGAAACCTCCCACCGATTTTCAGCGGCAGGCCGCCGGCCGGCAACCCGGCTTCTTCGCGCCCTTTCTGCACTTTGCCCTGCACAACAAGAAGTGGTGGCTGCTCCCGATCCTGGTCCTGCTCATGCTCGCCAGCCTGCTGATCGTCCTCGGCGGCAGCGGCGTGGCACCCTTCATCTACACGCTCTTCTGAGCTCCCCGCCGGCCGGCCCCGTCCCGCCAACTCCGTGTTGCCAGCCCCGCCGGCTTCAACGGCTCCGCCGGTCCCACCAGTCCCACCCGCCTCGACGACCTCGCCGGTCCCGCTCGCTCTGACGGTCCCGCCGCCGCGCCTCCCTCTCCCCCGCGCCTTCCAACCCCACCCACCGTCCTCCCCCTCGCCAATAAGTAACCCAATAGGTTACT
>CAISJA010000500.1 GCA_903885525.1 uncultured Opitutaceae bacterium | reverse complement strand
GCGATTTGCCCCGCACCGGAGTGACGGCAAACGTGCCCTTCGGTCCGTCATAGCCCAACCGCGTGCCCTGCCCACCCGCCACGGTAAAAGCGGCCACCCGGCCGGCCCGCAACTCAGCTTCCCCGGCGGCCACAGCGGCGGCCCAGGCGGCGGCCTCCCCGCCGTGCTCCGGTCGTTTTTCGTAGGGGGCTGGGGCAAGGCCGGACCAGTCCGCGGCCACCGCCCCCACCGGTGCATGCACGAGGGAGCGGGTGAGGGCGGCGATTTCTCCCAGATCGATCTCAGAGGCCTCCGCCAACAGTCGGCTGCGTTCAGACGGGCCCAACTGCTCCCAGAAGGCAAAAACGTGCCCCTGCCCGGCAGCTTGGAAGGCGGTGATCAATGGCTCAGGCGAATTCGTCATACGGGGTTTAAGGCGTAAAATAGGGGCGACCGGGTATCTGCCAACCTGAATTTAATTCCCGGCTCCCCTCCCGGGCGGACCAGCGTCCCGCCCGGTGCCGTTTTGATTTGTCGGG
The DNA here is from genome assembly GCA_903885525.1 of uncultured Opitutaceae bacterium. Classification (GTDB taxonomy): domain Bacteria; phylum Verrucomicrobiota; class Verrucomicrobiia; order Opitutales; family Opitutaceae; genus Didemnitutus. The sequence goes on along the minus strand of CAISJA010000500.1, from coordinate 3,318 downwards.
TCGGTTCGCCCGCCAGGGGGAAGGCTAGGGTTTGCGCGTATCCTCAAAACGGAAAATAAATTCCTGGCCGCGAATATAGCCGAGTTTGCGCCGGATCACGGCTTCCACGACTTCGGGATCGTGGCGCAGTTCCTCCAGATACTTCTGCTGGGCCTCCAGCTTGGACTGGGCCTCGGCCAGGCGGCGCAGGTTGGTGTCTTCCTGAGCGCGCAGGACCGACAGGTCGTGGTGCATCTGCAGAAAAAAAATGCCGCCCAAGACTGCGACCGCCATAAAAAAGGCGGTAAACATGACGGAGATGACCCTTTGCCAGTTCACCCCTGCAGGTTAAGACCTCCGCCCATCCTCCCCGCAACAATTTTTGCCCTTTCCGCTCACCACCCGAAGGACCAGGCACCGCGGAGATTAAGAATAAGCAGCAGGGCACCGTTTCAGGGCGTGAAAGGCAAATGATTGCTTCGTCTTGCTCCCCTGCGAGTAAGGGAGATTTGCCACGGCCAGGCCAAGCCATGAGCAGCTTCGGACAAGAAGCGAGCCGGGTTTGCCGTTGAATCAGATTGGCAGCGGCTCTTTTTTCCCTCACCAAAAACCTTCCATGTCCGGACATCCCCACGCCTTTCTGGTCCTTTTCCTCGGTGTCGCCGTGGCTTTCCCCCTGCTCATGCTTGGAGTGGCCCGCCTCTGGGTCATCTGCTATCAACCGGCGAAACCGAGCGCGCTGAAAAATGCCACCTATGAATGCGGCCTGGAGTCCACCGGCGAGTCCTGGATCCAGTTCAAGGCGCACTATTATCTCTACGCGATTCCCTTCCTCGTCTTCGACGTCGAGGTGCTGTTCTTGCTCCCGTTCGCGGTCAACTTCACGGAGCTTCCCACCGGAGCCTTGGTGGCCATGCTGATTTTCATCCTCCTCCTGGCCGAAGGCTTGGTCTGGGCCTGGCAACGCGGACACCTCGAGTGGAAATGATATGAGCGATTCTCCCTCCGCCTCCGCCACCCCGGCTGCGCCCGCACCTTTCCCGGCCGCCGGGAACATCTCCGACGCCGAGCGCGAGGAATTGCGCCGCCACGGCATCCTCCTCACCAGTCTGGAGGAGCTCTACAACTGGGGCCGGAGCAACTCGATCTGGCCGCTCCAGTTCGGCCTCGCCTGCTGTGCCATCGAGATGATCGCCGCCGCGACCGCCCGCTTCGACATCGCCCGCTTCGGCGCCGAGATTTTCCGCCCCTCCCCCCGGCAGGCCGACCTCATGATCGTCTCCGGCACCGTCACCAAGAAAATGGCCCCGCAGGTCGTCCGCCTCTGGAACCAGATGCCCGAGCCGAAATACTGTATCGCCATGGGTGCCTGCGCCATTTCCGGCGGACCCTTCAAGCAGGGCTACAACGTGCTGAAGGGCGTCGACCGCTTCATCCCCGTCGACGTCTACATCCCCGGCTGCCCGCCGCGTCCCGAGGCTCTGCTGAACGGCCTGATGCAGATTCAAAAGAAAATCCAGGGCGAGAAAATCTCCGGCCCCGACGCCGCCCGCCACCTCCGCAGCGACGTCGCCCACGAGATGCCCATCCCCACTTACGGGGAACACGATCTCACCCCCACGAGCAACCCCGCCGTCTGGACGCCCCCTTCCCTGCCCCGCAGCGGCAAAGCCTGAGCCATGGACACCGTCGAACAACTTTGCGCCCGTCTCCTCGCCCGGTTTCCCACCGCGCAGATTTCGGTCGTCAACAACCCCGGGGCCGCCGCCGAGCACTCCCTCCTGCTCGACCCCGCTTTCGCCCGCGAGATCGCCTGCTTTCTGCGCGACGAGCCCGGACTGCGCCTGGACTATTGCTCCAACGCCACCGGCGTGGACTGGCCGGAAAAGACGATCACCGAAACCACTAGGACCACGGTCGCCGATCCGGCCGGCGGCCCGGCCAAGGTGGTCGAACAGAAGACCCAGCGTCTCCAGCCGGGCTGCCTCGAGGCGGTCTACCACCTGTACTCGATGGAGCTGAAGCACGGCCCGGTCATCATCCGCCTGCGCACCGCCAACCGCACCGACCAGGTCACCCTGCCCTCCCTCACCCCGGTCTGGCGCTCCTGCGACTTTCAGGAACGGGAAATCTTCGACCTCTACGGCATCGTCTTCGCGGGCCACCCTGATCTCCGCCGCCTGCTGATGTGGGACGAGTTCAAAGACCATCCCATGCGCCGGGATTATGTCGCTCCGGACGATTTCGAGTGGGAGCCGACGCCCCACGACGACGTGCTCGCCCGCGCCAAGGGGCATTACCCGGTGCCGACCCCCGCCCCCACGCCGGAGGCCAAGGCATGAGCAGTTCCGCCCCCTCCCCCTTCGCGTCCTCCTCCGGCCCGACGGTCCGCTCCGTCAACGATCCCTTGCACGGCGACCTCCTGGAGATTTCCATGGGGCCGCAGCATCCGTCGACGCACGGTGTGTTCCGCATGGTGGCCACACTCGACGGCGAGGTCATCGTCAGGCTGAAGCCCGTGTTCGGCTACCTCCACCGCAACCACGAGAAGATCGCCGAGACCACCAGCTACCTCGGCTCGATGCCCTATACGGACCGGCTCGACTACCTCTGCTCGATGTCCAGCAACTGGGCCTATGCCCTCGCGGTGGAGAAGCTCGCCGGCCAGGCCGTCCCCGACCGCGCCCAGTACCTGCGCATCATCATGGCGGAGCTGACCCGCCTGGTGAACCACTCCTGCCTCGTCGGCTTCCTCTTCAACGACCTCGGCACCTCGTTCACCCCGCTGCTCTACGCGTTCCGCGAGCGGGAAAAGTTCCTCGATCTCTTCGAAGCCCTCAGCGGTTCCCGCATGATGTGCAACTACCAGCGCTTCGGCGGCTGCCGGGTCGACCCCTCTCCCGAATGGCTCGCCGCCGCCCGCCGGCTGGTGGACGGCTTCCCGCGCTTCCTCGACGAGTACGAGAGCCTGCTGACCGGCAACGAAATCCTGCTGGCCCGCACCCAGGGCATCGGCCGCCTCGACCTGCGGCAGGCCATCAGCGCCGGCATCACCGGCCCCTGCCTGCGCGCCTCCGGCGGCACCTACGACATCCGCAAGGTCGACGGCTACGGATTCTACCCGCGCTTCGACTTCCGCGTGCCCGTCGGCGAGCACGGCGACACCTACGACCGGTACATGATGCGCATCCTCGAAATGCGCGAGTCGGTGAAGATACTCCAGCAGGCGTTCCGCGCACTGCCCGCCGGCCCGATCATGGACCCGAAGGCCAAACTCCGGGGGTTCCGCCCGAAAGCCGGCGAGGCCTACGGCCGCCTGGAAGGCCCGAAGGGCGAACT
>CAISJA010000499.1 GCA_903885525.1 uncultured Opitutaceae bacterium | reverse complement strand
GCCTTCGATAATGCCGTCCTCCAGCACCATCAGGCTTTTTTCCAGGAGGATGATGTCGGCCGATTCCTTCGCCACATCCACGGCGGTGTCGACGGAGATGCCGACATCGGCGGCCTTCATGGCAAGGACGTCGTTGATGCCGTCGCCCATGAAGCCGACCACATGGCCGCGGGCGCGGAGGGTCTTGATGACCTTCTCCTTCTGGTCGGGGGTGAGGCGGGCGAAGACGTTGGCCTCGGCGACTTCCTTGGCGAAGGCCTCTTCATTCATGGCAGCCAGCTGCGGGCCGGTGGTGATCCGGGTGATCGGCAAGGCCACGTCGCTGCAGACCTTGCGGGTGACGAGTTCGTTGTCGCCGGTGAGGATCTTGACGGCGACGCCCGAGCGGGTGAGGGCCTCGATGGCCTTGGCGGAGGTGTCCTTGGGCGGGTCGAAGAAGGCGATGTAGCCGAGGAGGGTGAGGCCGGACTCGTCGGCCACGGCGAAGGTCTGCTTGGTGCGGTCAAACTCCCGGTAGGCGATGGCGAGCACGCGGTAGCCCTGGGCGCTCAGGTTGCGGTATTCATCCATCAGGTCGTCGCGGATGAGGCGGACGAGCGGGTTGATGTCCTCGTCGACCTGGTAATTTTCGCAGACGCCGGCGACTTCCTCGACGGCGCCCTTACAGATCAGGACGTGGCGGTCCTCGTAATCGATGACGACGGACATGCGGCGGCGCTTGAAGTCGAAGGGGATCTCATCGACCTTTCGGCAGTTCCGCTCCACGTCGAGGTCGGTGTGGGCGAGGATGGCGCGGTCGAGCAGGTTGCGCAGGCCCGTCTGGTAAAAGCTGTTCATGTAGGCGTACCGGAGCACGTCCTCGCTCTGCCGGTCGGTGACGTCGACGTAGCGTTCCAGGACGATGTGGTCCTGGGTGAGCGTGCCGGTCTTGTCGGTGCAGAGCACATCCATCGCGCCGAAGTTCTGGATGGCGTGGAGATGCTTCACGATGACCTTCTTCCGTGACATCATGAGCGCGCCCTTGGAGAGGCAGACGGTCATGATCATCGGGAGCATCTCCGGGGTGAGCCCGACGGCCACCGCCATGGCGTAGGCGAGTGCCTCGCCCCAGTTGCGGGTCCGGAGGCCGTAGATCAGGAAGGTGACGGAGACCATCACGACCATGAACCGGATCATCAGCCAGGTGAAGGACTTGACGCCGATATCGAAGCTGGTGGCCTCGCGCTTGCCGAGCAGCTTCTGGGCGATGGCGCCGAAGAAGGTGTTGCGCCCGGTCTGGACCACGATGCCGCGGGCGGAGCCGCTGAGCACGTTGCTGCCCATGAAGCAGGCGTTGGTGTATTCGAAGGGAGCGCGGCCGGCGGGCTGGTTGGCGTCGGTGTTTTTCTCGATTGGCATCGACTCGCCGGTGAGGGCCGACTGCGACACGAAGAAGTCCTTCGCGGAGATGATGCGCAGGTCGGCGGGAATCAGGCTGCCGGCGGCGAGGACCACGACGTCGCCGGGCACGGTCTCATCGAGCGGGACCTCCACTTCCTTGCCGTCGCGCAGCACGGTGACCGTGGTCTTGATCAGCTTCTGCAGCTTTTCAACGGCTTTGGAGGAGCGGGTTTCCTGAATGTAGGAGAGGAAAACGCTGAGGAAGACCATGCCGCCGACGACGATGGTGGAGCGGAGGTCATCCAGATAGAAATAGCTGACCGCCGCGATGACCAGCAGCTGGATGACCAGCGGGTTTTTGCACCGGTGCAGCAGGTCGCGGACCACGGAGGTGCGCGCCCCGGAGGTGACGTTGTTCGGGCCAAATTTGCGCAGGGCCAGTCCGGCGGATTCGCTGGTGTGCCCGGCGGCGCTGCTCCCGAGGCTGGTGAGCAATTCCGTTTCAGGCTTGGTGAAGGGGGAAGGATCGAAGGGCACGGCTCGGGCGAAGGCTCACAGGGGGGGCAGGGCACTTCAAGTTCAATGGCGCTGTTTTTTGTGCCAATCCGGTAGAATTATCGGGCGGCGGCGTCCCGTTGCTGCGGGAATAAAAAAGCCGGACGCGGGTCCGGCTGGGCCAAGCGGGGTCGGGTGGCTTACTCGCGGCCGTGGCCGGCGCCCTGATCGCCGCCGCCACGCTCACCTCGGTAGCCGCCACCGCCGCGTCCGCCGCGGAAGCCGCCGCCGCCACCAAATCCGCCGGAGCGGGCCGGCCGGTCCTCGCGGGGCCGGGCGAGGTTCACGGCGAGGGCGCGGCCTTCGAGCTCATAGCCGTGGAATTTCTCCACGGCCTTCTGGGCCTCTTCGGGGGCGCTCAGGGTGATGAAGGCGAAACCGCGGGAACGGCCGGTGAATTTGTCGAAGACGATCTCGACGACGCTGACGGTGCCGACTTGGCCAAACAGGGCTTCGAGGTCCTGTGCGGTGCTGGCGAAGGGAAGGTTCCCGACGTAGAGCTTGGAATTGTCTGACATGGAAAAATCCGGGCTGAGTGCTGCTGCCTTGCCGTCCGTCCCCGACTGCCGGGGTGCGAATCACCACTGAACACTT
>CAISJA010000498.1 GCA_903885525.1 uncultured Opitutaceae bacterium | reverse complement strand
TGTAGGCCTTTTTTATTGGCTGTTACTTAGACGGGGCACTATGGGTAAACCATATATTTGCTAGGTATAAAAAAGCCCACCATAGTGAGCTCGCGCAAAGAGCCTAGCAGTCTCAACAGCACCCCGAGGCGGGAGGCCTGGTCGCGGTTCACCTCGATATCAACCTGGTATCCCTGGGACTGCTGGTCGCTGGCCACGTCGGCCAGGACGGTCTGGGCCCGCAGTGCATCGACCAAGCGGGGTGCCCACACGGCCAGTTCTGCGGCATCGGCGTCCTGCAGGGTGTATTGGTACTGGGTCCGGGCCACCCGGCTGTCGATCTGCAGGTCCTGCACGGACTGCATGTAGAGGGCGATCCCCTCCACGTTGCGCACCCGCTCCCGGAGCCGCACCATGATGTCCTCGGCCGAGGTGCGGCGCTCGTCCCGCGGCTTGAGATTGATGGTCAGGCGGCCGGTATTGAGCGTCGGATTGATCGTACCCGTGCCGACAAACGAGGCCACGCTGGCCACGGCCGGGTCCTGCCGGACGAGGTCCGCGATCAGACGCTGCCGCGCCGACATCGCCTTGAAGGAAATGTTCTGGGCCGCATCGGTGACCCCGATGATGAGGCCGGTGTCCTGCTGCGGCAACAGGCCCTTGGGGATGAAGTAAAAGAGGGCCAGCGTCCCGACCAGGGTCGCCACGGCCACGGTCAGGGTGAGTTTCTGCCGCTGCAGCACCCAGCGGAGGCTGCGGTCGTAGGCGGCCAGCATCCCGGCGAAGAAACCCTCCGTCCAGCGGAAGAGACGGCCATGGGCCCGGCCCTCCTCCCCGGTCTCGGGCTGGAGCAGCCGGGAGCACATCATGGGGGTGAGGGTGAGCGAGACGAAGGCCGAGACGATGATCGCCACGCTGAGCGTGATGGCAAACTCCCGGAACAACCGGCCCACCACCCCGCTCATGAAGAGGAGGGGAATGAACACTGCGAGGAGGGAGACCGTCAGGGAGATTATGGTGAACCCGATCTGGCGCGAGCCCTGGAGCGCCGCCTGGAGCGGCGTCTCGCCCAGCTCGATGTAGCGGACGATGTTTTCGATCATCACGATCGCATCATCCACCACGAAACCCGTGGCGATGGTCAGCGCCATGAGTGAAAGGTTGTCGAGGCTGAAACCTGCCAGCGCCATCACGCCGAAGGTGCCGATGATGGCGAGGGGCAGCGTCACACTGGGGATGACCGTCGCCCACAGTTTCCGGAGGAAGAGAAAAATAACCAGCACCACCAGGATGATAGTCAGCACCAGGGTGAACTGCACGTCGGAGACGGAGGCGCGGATGGTCGTGGTGCGGTCGGTCAGGGTGGTGACATGGACCGAGGGCGGGACGGCCGTGAGCAGCTGCGGCAGGATTTTTTTTATCCGGTCCACCGTCTCGATGATGTTGGCCCCCGGCTGGCGCTGGATGTCGAGGATGACGGCGGGCTGGTTGCCATACCAGCCGGCCAGGCGCGTGTTTTCCACGCTGTCCACGACCCGGCCGATTTCCCGCAACCGGACCGGGGCGCCGTTCCGATAGGCGACGATGATGTCCTCGTATTCGCGGGCGGAGAAGAGCTGGTCGTTGGCGTTGATGGCGTAGGCCTGATGCGCGCCGTCGAAGCTGCCCTTGGGGGCGTCGACGTTGGCCTGGGCGACGGCGGTGCGGACATCCTCCAGGCTGAGCCCCTGGGCGGCCAGGGTGGCCGGATTCACTTGCACGCGCACGGCGGGCTTTTGATTGCCCTCGATGGTCACCAGGCCGACCCCGGTGACCTCGCTGAGCTTCTGGGCCAGCAGCGTGTCGGCATAATCGTTGATCTTGTCGATCGGCAGGGTGTCCGAAGTGACCGCGAGGCTGAGGATGGCGGTGTCCGCCGGGTTGACCTTGTTGTAAACCGGCGGGCTCGGCAGATTGGCGGGCAGCACGCCCGAGGCCACATTGATGGCCGCCTGCACGTCCTGGGCAGCGCTGTCGATGCTGCGCTCCAGGCTGAACTGCAGGGTGATCATGCTGACGCCGGAGGCGCTGACCGAGTTCATGGAGCCCAAGCCGCTGATCTGCCCGAACTGCTGTTCCAACGGGGTGGTGACGGACGAGACCATCACCTCGGGCGAGGCGCCGGGCAATTGCGTCGTGACCTGGATGGTCGGAAAATCGACGCTGGGCAGGGCGGAGATCGGCAGCAGCAGGTAGCCGAACAGGCCGAGCAGAACCACGCCCACCATCAGGAGCGAGGTGGCGATCGGCCGCCGGATGAAGAGTTCCGAGATGTTCATCGCTCCCGGAGGATCAGGGCTTGGACGCCCGGCGCTTGGCGGCATCCGGCTGACCGGCGGGGGCGCCGTTTCCCGATCCCTCCGCAGCGATGGCGACGGTGCTGCCGGCCTGCAGCTTGTACTGGCCGTCGACGACCACCCGCTCCCCCGCCTGCAGGCCGGAATCGATCAGGGCCAGCCCTCCGTCGATCTGCCCCACTTCCACGCTGCGCTGCACGACGGTCAGGTTCGACGGCATGTTCGGATCCGGCTGGATCACGAAGGCGTAGGCCCCCTGCGGGCCGCGCTGGACCACGCTCGACGGGACGACCAGGCCGTTTTTCCGTGTGCTCACCAGCAGCCGGATATTGACAAACTGGCCGGGCCAGAGGGCGAGCTGGTCATTGGGAAAGGTGGCCTTGAGCCGGACGGTCCCCGTGGTACTGTCGATCTGATTGTCCACCACCGCCAGCACGCCTTGGTCGAGCGGGGTCCGGCTGTCGCGGTCCACCGCCAGGATGGGCAGAGCCGGATTCGTCCGGGTGGCTTCCTGAATCCTGGCCAACGCCTGCTGGGGCAGGGAAAAGATGACGGAAATCGGTTTCAGCTGGGTGATCACCACCAGGCCGTTGGCGTCGGTGGGATGGACGATGTTGCCCACATCCACCTGCCGCAATCCGGTCCGGCCACTGATCGGTGCCACGATGCGCGTGTAACCCAGCTGCACCTCCGCCGACGTCACGGCGGCGGCATCAGCCTGCACCAAGGCGGCCATCTGGTCAAAATTGGCGTGGTAGGACTCGGCGGTCTGCTGGTCCACCAGCCCTTTTAGCCACAGTTGATTGTTGCGCTCGTAGGCGCTGCGCGCGTTGGCCAATTGCGCCTCATCCTGGACCTTTTTCGCCCGGGCGGCCTCCCACTGGGCCTGCAGGACGCGCGGATCGATCTCCGCCAGCAGATCACCGGCCTTGACCTCCTGTCCTTCCTGATAGGCAACGGACCGCAGCTGCCCGTCAATCTGGGCATGCACCGTCACATTGTTGAAGGCGGCCACAGTTCCGATGCCATCGAGATAGTGGGGCGTATCGCGTTGCTGGACCACTCCGGCGACCACCGGAACGGGGGCGGAGACCCGCCCGGCCTGCTTCCCTCCCCCGGCGCGGTTGCAACCGCTCAAGGCCAGCCCGGTCCCGAGCGAAAGCCCTGTCACCAGGATCAGGACAGAATGACTGCGCAGCTGGACAAGGAAACGGGGCGGACGATGGAAAGGCATCATGGTGGAGCGGATCAGTTTCGCCTCAGACGCTGGCCGGAACCAAGCAGTTGCACCACAGCAAAAAACAAACTTGCCGAAAAACACCCCCCCGGCGCGATAGCCGCTTCGGGAAGAGCCGTTCACCGCCTCGGTCCGGCCCGGCCGGCCGGCGCGCGGGACCTTGCTGCGGGAGCAGGTTGGCACACGCAGGTCGCGCAGGATGCCCGCTTCCACCGGGGGTGAGCCGGCCGGAACGTGGGCGGGAGAGCGCGGCAGGGAAAACAGGAACCACTCGCGCGGGAGAACAGGTGGCGGCACCTTCAACGCCCTGGGCGCGGGGTGCCCTTGCGACCGGCCCGATAGCTGGCGGGACGTCCGGCCGTGGCTTGGTAGTCGCCGGATTTCAGGGCCTTGATCTGATCCCGCAGCAGGGCGGCCCGCTCGAACTCCAGCCGGTTGGCGGCCTCCTGCCTGTCGTCCTCCAGCTCGGCGATCACCGCCGCCACATCATCGATCGCCTCGGCCACGGCCGGGGCGGCCGCTTTGCCGGTGCCATCGTAGGCGTGCAGGCTGGCCTGCACGGACCGGCGCACACTGCGGGGCGTGATGCCGTGCTCCCGATTGTAGG
>CAISJA010000497.1 GCA_903885525.1 uncultured Opitutaceae bacterium | reverse complement strand
TGGCAGCGCACCGAGGACCGGAGCCGGCGCCTCGCCCAGTCTTACAATACCCTCGGACTCGCCGAGTACGAAGCCATCGAATCTTTCCGCCGTTACTCCCCCGAGGAGCTCGTCCGCTCCTCTGCTTTCTGACCCGGCCGCGGCGGACGCCGCCCGGCCGCCCTGGCACGTCGCCAGCCTCAGAGCAGCCCGGCCCCGCCGCCGACCTCCAGGGCCAACTCCACGGGCGCATGCCCGAAAACCTGCGCGAATTCCGCCCCCACCGCAGCGCCCGCCCCGGCCCCAAATTCCGGCGTGACCAAGGCCATGACCGCCCCGCCGAAGCCGCCGCCCGTCAACCGCGCCCCCAGCACGCCCGGCCGCCCGGTCAGCCGGTCCACGAGAAAATCCAGCTCCGGGGTCGTGTTGCCAAACAGATGCTGCGAGCTGCGGTGCGAGGCGGTCAGCAGCGCACCCACGCGGCGCAGGTCGCCCGCCGCCAGGGCCTCCACGGTCCCTGCCACCCGGGCCTGCTCCTCCACCACGTGCCGGGCCCGGAGCAGGAGTTCCGCGGGCAGCCCGGCGGCCCGCAATTGGAATTCCGCCGGGGTCAGGTCCGCGAGCCATTCCACCCCGAGTCGCCGGGCCGCCTCGGCGCACTCGCCCCGGCGGCGCGCATACATCCCGTCCACCAGCGCGTGACGGTGGCGCGTGTCGAAAAGCCGCAGCTCCGCCCCGGCGGGAAACGGCACCGACCGGTACACCGGGCCGCGGCAGTCCAGGTGCACCAGCCGCCCCGGCTGCGCACAGGCGATGGTCCCCTGGTCCAGCAGGCCGCAGGGCACCCCCACGAACTCATTCTCCGCCCGGCGGGCCACTTGGGCGAGGACTTCGGCCGCCGGCATCGCGCCGCCCGCCAGCCGGAGCAGCACCAGCGCCGTGCCGAGTTCGAGCGCCGCGCTGCTCGACAGCCCCGCCCCCGCTGGCAGGTCCGTGTCCACGAAAATATCCGCGCCCACCGGACGAGGCAGGCCACAGGAGGCCAGCGCCTGCCAGACTCCGAGAGGATAATTCACCCAAGCCTCCCCGCCGGTGCGCCGCGTCACCCCCGCCGCCGCCACCTCGCACACCCGACTCTCCGCGCTGGCGCTCGCCAGGCGCAACCGGCCCGGTTCGCCCGGCCCGGCCGCCACCCACACCTGGCGGTTGATCGCCGCCCCCAGCACCGCCCCGCCGTTGTAGTCGGTGTGATTGCCGATGAATTCCACCCGCCCCGGCGCGCGGGCGAGCACGGCCGGCGCACAGCCGTAAATTTCTGAAAATTTCCTGGCGACAGAATCCTCCGTCGGTGCCGCGAGTGGTGTGACCAGATCGTTCATCCCGCCATCCATGCCCGCCCGGCCCGGAATGGCAAACCACGACCTCGCCCCCGATCCGGAATCTCTGTCATCCGGCCGACTGGCCACCGGACAGGAGCCGGGCTGAACCCGGTGCCAGCCGCCCCGGCCCGCAGGCCGCGCCTCGCCCCAGCCTGTGCCGCCCACATGGTGGACGCTACTGGACTCGAACCAGTGACCCCCTGCGTGTGAAGCAGGTGCTCTAACCAACTGAGCTAAGCGTCCAGAAAACGGAGTCGGGACGGTTGGCTACGGTGGAGGAGAAATCAAACCTTCTTTTCCGCCCCGGCCAAATCACATTCGGGCCGGACGCGGTCACCCAGCTCCTCGGCAATCGCCTCGAGCATCGCCCCGGAGGCATAGGGCTTGCGCAGCAGGCGGCAGGGGGCCGCCCCGGTCTCGGCGGGCTGGACCTCCGGCATGGACAAGCCGGATATCATGATCACCGGCAGCGCGGGCCGCGCCTGCTGCAGTTGGCGGAGCAGGTCCGTTCCGTTCATCCGCGGCATCATCTGGTCGACGATCGCCAGGGCGAAGCGGCCGGGCGAGCGCCGGAAAATTTCGGCGCCTTCCACCCCGTCGGCCGCGCAAACCACCGTAAAGCCGTGCCGCCCCAGCAGCGTCTGCATGGCCTGGCGGATCGTCGGCTCGTCGTCCACCACCAGTATGCACCGGCCCCGCCCGATCAGCACCGGCGGGGATGCGGCCTCCTCGGCCACCGGAGCCACCTCGGTTTTGACCGGGAGATAGACCCGGAACTCGCTGCCAGCACCCAGTTCCGTCGAGACCTCCACGGAACCGCCGTGATTGCGCATCAGGCCGTACACCGTGGACAAGCCGAGCCCGGTGCCCTCGCCGCGGGGTTTGGTGGTAAAAAACGGGTCGAAGATGTGCTCGAGCACATGGTCGGGCATGCCCGTGCCCGTGTCGGCCACAGTCAGGACCAGATAGGGCCCGCGGCGCAGGCCCGGGTGCCGGAGCACCTCGGCTTCCGTCAGGTGAAACTCGGCCACGCGCAGGGTCAGTGTCCCGCCGCAGGGCATGGCGTCGCGGGCATTGACCGCGAGGTTCATGATCACCTGGTGAAGCTGGGTGACATCGCACACGGTTTTCGGCACCAGCTTCGGCAGGTCCAGCCGGACCTCGATCTCGCGCGGAAAGGTCTCCCGGATGAGACTGGCGACTTCCTTGAGCAGAAAAGCCAGGTTGACCTCGGTGCGCTCGCCTTCGCTGCCGCGCACGAACGTCAGCACCTGTTTCAACAGACCGGCGCCGCGGCGCGCCGACTGGCCCAGCATCTCCAGCAGGCCCCGCGCCGGGGCATCCTGCACATGCATCCGCAGCAGGTCGGTCGAAAGCATGATCGGGGTGAGCACGTTGTTCAGGTCATGCGCAATGCCGCTGGCGAGCAGGCCGACGCTGTCGAGCCGCTGGGTGCGCGCGATCTGCTGCTCCATCTGTTTTTCCCTGGTGAGGTCGCGCTTGATGGCGATGAAGTGCGAGAGGGTCCCGCTGGGGTCGCGCATGGGAGCGAGCGTCATCGCCTCCGGGTAGAGCGACCCGTCCTTGCGCCGGTTTTGCAGCTCGCCTTCCCAGATTTCGCCCTGGCTGATCGAGTCCCCGTGCTGGGCGTAGTCCCCCACGTCGTGCCAACCGGAGCGGAGCCAGCGGCTCGATTGGCCGGCCATCTCCTCCAGCGTGTAACCGGTAAGGCGGGTGAAGCCGGGATTCACCCACTCCACGCGCCCGTCGAGATCGGTGATGACGATCCCCTCAGGCACGGCCTGCAGGGCGGAATGTAGCACGCGCAGGTTGCGGCCGGGATCATCGCGCTCCCTCACGTCGTTAAGCAGGAGGAGCAGCCGCGCCTCTCCCTGCTGGTGGAAGCTGGCAAACGTCGCCTCGAGATGGTACTCGCGGCCAAACTGCGTGGTCCCCCGGGCCAGCAGGGTTTTCGCGACCCCGCTGGCCAACGCCTCCCGCGCCGCATCGAGCATCCCGTTGTCCTGCCACGAACGAATCTGCTGGAAGTTCTGGCGCAGAAGCTGCTCCCGCTCGGCCCCGACGATCCGACCCGCAGCCGCATTGGCCGTTAGCATCGGCCCGTCGGCCCGGAAGGTCAGAACCCCCACCGGAGCGACCCGCAGGAGCGTCTCGCTGAAGCCCAGCGCATCGGCCACCCGGCTGTCCTGGACTTTCTGGTTCGTGATATCAACCAGCGTCACCAACACGCTGGTCAACGATTGCTCGTGGCCAGGCTGCACCGTGAGGGAAAGGTCCAGGATCAGCCGCCCGCCCAGCATATCGCGCGCCGGCAGCTCGCCGGTGAAATGCGTCTGGCCCGCCTCCACCGCGACCAAGAGTTCCAAAAACACCGGGAGCGACCCGGTGGTGAAGAAAAAGTCCGGACTCGGGCAGGACCGATCCCCCTCCGGCCGCTTGAAGAGCCGGTTGCTGGCCCGGTTGCAAGATACCGTGCGGATGCCGCGTGCCAACTCCACCACGTCCTCCGGGTGCTCCGTCAAGTGGCTGCGCAAATTGGCCCCGCCGGCCCGCCGCAATTCATAAAACCTGGCCCGCAGGGCCGACATATCCTGCTCCCACAGCGCGCTCGGCGAATCCTCAAACAGACTCCGGCAGCGAAGCCTGCTCGCGCCCAGGGCCTCCCTCGTGCCCGCCTCGGCCCGCCGCAGCCGGCGCAGATACCAAAACAGGCCGCACGCACTGACGCCGACAAACAGCAGGCTCCCGACATAACCCTGCAACCAATCCAGCAGGCTGGGCGGCGCGGAGGGCAGGTTCAGCCAATCGAACCCCACTATCCAGACACAGCCAACCACGGCATAGCCCAAGGCGATGGGGCTGGCACGTCTGGTCGAAAGGAGGGGCGGCATGGCGACGGTATCAGAGGGGTTAGCCAGTGTCTTGAGACGACGTGGGCAGGATTTTGCAAAAATTGCAAGTTATATGCAATTATTTTACATTTGTCGCTGTCTCGGCTCTGAGGGTGCTCCACGACTTTCCGCATCCGCAGTCGCGCTTCTGCCCACGGGGCACCCACCGGGGAGCCAAACCAGTAAAGTCCGGCGGCAAAAGACCGATAAAGGAGTTTTGAACTGCGTCAACCTCGGTTGCGGCAGGCCCTTCCGCACCCCATGAAGCAAACCACCACTCTGTCTCAGCGAATCACCCTCATCATCGGCCTCCAACTCTCGCTGACCGTCCTGCTCGGCGGCAGTGCCATCTGGCGGATGAGCATCGCCTCCCGCGGTGCCCAATTTCTATCCTCGGCCGTGATACCCCAGGCAGCCGTTGCGGAGGAAATCAGCAACGACTCCTCCACCATGCAGCTGGCGGCCCGCACCTATGGTTTCACCGGCGAGGACTCGCAGCTCAAGACTGCCAGGGAAGCCCAGGGCCGGCTGGAGTCCGCCCTCGGCAAGGCCAAGGCTTTGGCGGTCTCATATCCTGAACTGGTCCAGTTGCGGCAAACCGCCGCAACAGCTGAAACCCAATTGGCCAGCTTCGCCGCCCTGATGTCGGCCACAGAAAAAAACATCACCGAGCTCACCCGCATCCGCAGCGATCTGGAGACCAATGCCAAGAATTTCATGAAGGAAACCGCCGGCTATCTGGCAAGCCAGAATCAGAAGATCCGGGAGGAGATCCATGCCGGCCTGCCCGCCGACAAACTGGATGAACGGGTCACCAAGATCGGCGGCATCACCGGCATCATCACCGCAGGCAACACCATCCGGGTGACGATCTTCAAGGCGCAGACTCTCCGCGATGCCACGCTGCTCGACGCGCTCGACGGCCAGTTCGCCGAAATTCAGCAAAACCTCGACGCCATCGCCCACATCACCTACCAGCCTGCCAACCTGCAAAAGCTCCAAGTCGTCGGTGCCGCCGTCCATGCCTTTGAAGCCTCCGCCCGGCAGATTGCCGAAAGCTACCGCGGTTCCGCCGCCATCGCCGTCAAGCGTCAACAGGCGGCCCAGGCTTTCGACGAGGCCATCGATGTCATTCAAGGCAGCTCCATGCGGCAGACCGATGAATTTGCCCGGTCAGCCCGGGCCAACCTCGACGGGTCCTCCCGGTGGCTCCTCGCCGGCCTGCTCGCCGTGGTCACGCTGGGCGTCACCATCAGCGTGCTGGTCGTCCGGCGCATCAACCGGCTGCTCGGCAATGTCACGGAATCGCTCGGTGCCGGCTCGGACCAGGTGGCTGCCGCCGCCACCCAGGTTTCCGCGGCCAGCCAGAGCCTGGCCGAAGGCTCCAGCGAGCAGGCCGCCACCATTGAGGAAATCAGCTCCTCCCTCGAAGAGGTCACCAGCATGACCCGCTACAATGCCGTCAATGCGTCCAGCGCGAAGGAGGCGGCCAACCAGGCCCGCAGCTCCGCAGAACTGGGCGCGGAGAAAATGCAGGAGATGCAGGGGGCGATGGAGGCCGTCAGCCGCTCCTCCAGCGACATTTCCAAAATCATCAAGACCATCGACGAAATCGCCTTCCAGACCAACATCCTCGCGCTCAACGCCGCCGTCGAGGCTGCGCGCGCGGGCGAGGCCGGAGCAGGATTCGCCGTCGTCGCCGAGGAGGTGCGCAGCCTGGCCCAGCGTTCCGCCCAGGCCGCCAAGGAAACCGCCACCAAAATATCCGAAGCCACCGCCCGGAGCGAGCTCGGCGTCGGTCTCTCCCGCAATGTGGCCACCGTCCTACAGGACATCCTGGGCAAGGCGCGCGACGTCGACCGTCTCGTCTCCGAGGTGGCCGCCGCTTCCCAGGAACAGAGCACAGGCCTCGGCCAGCTGGCCGAGGCGGTCTGCCAGCTGGACAAGGTGACCCAGAGCAACGCGGCCAACGCCGAGGAGACCGCCGCCGCCGCCGAGGAACTCAACGCCCAGTCCAGCGAACTGCAGCACGAAGCCATGGGGCTGGCGGGGCTGGTCGGCCGCTCCTCGCATGCTGCGGCCAAACCCGCGGCACCGACGGCGAGCCGACCCCTCCCACCGGCGCTTCCCGCCGGTCCAGCCGTGCCACCGCTCCCCGCACCGCCACGGACCAACCATGCCTCCGACCCCGCGGCCGACGCCGCGCTGGACCTCCAGTTCAAGTAGCTGGTTCTGCCCTGACGGACGGACAGCCGGGTCCGGCCGGCGATAGGCCGTCAGGCCCCCCGCGCACCGCGGGGCCGCCGGTCGACGCTACTTGCGGGTGCGGACCGCTCGGCGGCCAGGAAACAGTGTCCGGCAAAGCTCGCAGACCGTGCCGTCGCAACCACGCGCGGTGCAATGCTCGCGGCCATAGTAAATCATCCGGAGGTGGAGCTGGTTCCACTGCTCGCGGGGGAAGACCTGCTTCAGATCCTGTTCGGTCTGCGCCACCGCGCGCCCGACGGTAAGCTTCCAACGCTGCGCCAGGCGGTGGATGTGGGTGTCGACCGGAAACGCCGGCACCCCCCAGGCCTGCGCCATCACGACCGAAGCGGTCTTGTGGCCGACCCCGGGCAGGGCCTCCAGCTCGGCGAACGTGCGCGGCACCTCGCCGCCATGCCGCTCCAGCAGCAGACGGGAAAGCCCGGCGATGGCCTTCGCCTTTTGCGGCGACAATCCGCAGGGACGGATGACCGCCTGGATCTGCCCCACCGGGATCTGCGCCATCTCCCGCGGATGGCTGGCCAGTGCCCACAGGTGAGGCGTCACGAGGTTCACCCGCTTGTCCGTGCACTGCGCCGAGAGCAGCACGGCCACCAGCAGGGTATAGGGGTCGCGGTGATCCAGCGGTATCGGCGTCACCGGATACAGCTCCGCCAGACGCCACCCAATGTAGTTCGCCCGTGCCTGGCGGGAGCGGTAGTCGCAGGAGGGAGCCATCCGCTCATCCAGCCTGGCCGGCGTCCCGTGCTCAATCTGAAATATGGGTATGCAGTTGGTGGCGTCGATGACGTAGATGGCACGGCGGAACCGCCAAGCGAGGGTCTTGGGACCGCCGCGGACAAACCCCGGATGCTGGGTTTGCAGGTGTCCCAGCATTTTCCAGAAAAGCTTCTCGGCCATGGTGCAGTCCCTC
>CAISJA010000496.1 GCA_903885525.1 uncultured Opitutaceae bacterium | reverse complement strand
GGCAGCAGGAGGCCGAGCAGCGTGACCGCCGCCACGAGGGCGGCCGCGCTGCCATATTCCTGGGGCGGGCTGCGCAGGCTGCGGTCGAAATTCAGCAGGTTGCGCCGGCGGGTCTCAGGCTCCGCCGGCACGACGTAGATGTCGATGTTGCCGCCAAGGCGGATCAGGCGGTCCACGAGCGTGCCCCCCCGCCACGGGTCGATCCAGCGCCGCAGGCGGGGCTTGCCGATGACGATCTGGGTGGCGTTGTGCTGCAGGGCGATGCGGACAAGCGCCGCCGCCACGTCGTCGTCGTGCGTGACCACGAGCCCGGCCCCGAGTTCGCGGGCGAGAGCGAGGTTGCGGTCGAGCAACTGCTGTTCCTCGGCGGAGAGCGGGACGGAGGACTCGATGTGCACCGCCAGCCAGGGGGCGCCCTGGGCCGCCGCGAGCCGGCGGGTCCAGCGCACGAGCTGGGTGGAGAACGGACTCGGGCCGACGGCCACGAGGAGCCGTTCCCCGCTCCGCCACACGGTCTGGAGGGCGGTGCCCGCCCGCAACTGGCGCAACTGGCGGTCGACACGCTCGGCCGTGAAGCGCAGGGCCAGCTCGCGCAGGGCGGTGAGGTTGGATTCGCGGAAAAAATTCTCCTGCGCGGTGGCCGCCCGCTCCGCGAGGTACACCTTGCCGTCGCGCAGCCGCTCCCGGAGCGTCTCGGGCGTGAGGTCGAGCAGCTCGAGCTCGTCGGCCAGATCCAGCACGGAATCGGGCACGGTCTCGTGCACGGTGGCACCGGTGATCTGCCGCACGGCGTCGGCCCGCGACTCGACATGCTGGACGTTGAGGGTGGTGAAGACGTCGATCCCGGCCTCGAGCAGCTCGACCACATCCTGCCAGCGTTTGGTATGGCGGGAGCCGGGCGCGTTGGTGTGGGCGAGCTCGTCCATCAGCACCAGTTTCGGCCGGCGGTCGAGCACCGCCTCGAGATCGGTCTCGGTCAGCTGCGTGCCCCGGTAGTCGATCTGCCGGCGCGGGATGACCGTCAGGCCGGCGAGCAAGCTTTCCGTCTCGGCGCGGCCGTGGGTCTCGACCACGCCCACGACCACGTCGGTCCCGCCGGCCCGTTCCTGCTGGGCGGCGCGGAGCATGGCGTAGGTCTTGCCGACGCCGGGGCACATGCCGAGGTAGACCTTGAGGTGGCCGCGGTGCGACCGGGCCTCCTCGCGTTGGAGCGAGGCCAGCAGGGCGTCGGGGTCGGGGCGCTGGTAGGTCATCGGGCCGGGAAGCGGGACGGTGCCTTCAGCACCGGAACCGGGCGGTCAAGCGCCTGATCCCGGCCCGGAATATGAATCGTGGGGCGGGGTTGTCCATTCATTCCCAGCGGGGCGAATCTTCCCCGCCAGGCCGGGCCGCCGGAGCTGGAGCAGGAGCAGGCATGCCCTCTGCCTTTCAGCGCGCCGCGACGGCCTGGTCGAGGTCGAGGTTGAGCAGCACGACGTTCACCCGGGCCTCGCCGAAGACCCGCCAGTCGGGCGACTCGGTGCGGGCGGCGACCAGCGCCAGCACGCGGGCGGGCGGCAGGCTGCGCGCTTCCGCCACGCGGGCCGCCTGCAGCCGCGCATTGTCCGGGCTGATGTGCGGATCAAGTCCGCTGGCGGAGCTGGTCACCGCATCGGCGGGGACCGGCTGGTTGTCCGGCAGATGGTTCTCCGTCCGATAAGCGGTGACGGCGGCGGTGATGGCGTCGGCGAGCTTCTTGCTCGTCGGCCCGAGGTTGGTGCCGGAGGAGCTGGTGGCGTCGTAGCCGGTGCCGGCAGCCGAGGGACGCGGGTGGAAGTACTTGGGCGCGGCAAAATTTTGCGCGAGCAGGGCGGAGCCGGTCACGGTGCCGTCCGGGGCGGTGAGCAGGCTGCCCCCGGCCTGGTGGGGGAAGAGCGCGCGGCCGGCTGCCCACACGGCGAGCGGGTAGGCGCCGCACAGCAGCACGGCGAGGAGGAGGGTGAGGAGGAGCGAGACGCGGAGTTCGTGCAGGAGGGTTTTCATGGCGGGGGCCTCAGAGGAGGTGCAGCGAGTTGACCAGGAGGTCGATGAGCTTGATGCCGGCGAACGGCACGAGGATGCCGCCGAGGCCGTAGACGAGCAGGTTGCGGCGGAGCATGGCGGCCGCCCCGATCGGGCGGTAGGCGACGCCGCGGAGGGCGAGCGGGATCAGGGCGATGATGATGAGGGCGTTGAAGATCACGGCGCTGAGGATGGCACTGAGCGGCGAGCCGAGGTGCATCACGTTGAGCGGCGCGATGGCGGGGAAGACGCCCACGAGCATGGCGGGGATGATCGCGAAGTACTTCGCCACGTCGTTGGCGATGGAGAAGGTGGTGAGTGCGCCGCGGGTGATGAGCAGCTGCTTGCCGATCTCGACGATCTCGATCAGCTTGGTCGGATTCGAGTCGAGGTCGACCATGTTGCCGGCTTCCTTGGCCGCCTGCGTGCCGCTGTTCATGACTACCGCCACGTCGGCCTGCGCCAGCGCGGGGGCGTCGTTGGTGCCGTCGCCGGTCATCGCGACCAGGTGCCCGCCCTCCTGCTCGCGGCGGATGCGGTCGAGCTTGTCCTCGGGCTTGGCCTCGGCGATGAAGTCGTCGACGCCTGCCTCGGCGGCGATGGCGGCGGCGGTGAGCGGGTTGTCGCCGGTGATCATGAT
>CAISJA010000495.1 GCA_903885525.1 uncultured Opitutaceae bacterium | reverse complement strand
GAATGTCCCCCGCGGCTCTACCGAGTGCTCCGGGGCCTTTGGTTTCCTTGAGGGCGCCTACACCAACGGCAACACCACCGACGGCGCCGTCTTCTACGTGACCTGGGTCCTGGGCACCGACGAGATCGTGCTGCTCGAACGGGCCCTCGATCCCCTGCACAAGCTGGGCGACCGCGGTCTGCAGTCTTTCAAACTTGCCCTGCCCAGCCGCGATGGTGGCCACCTGCGGCTGCGCGTCTCCCCCGGCCCGAAAAATAATTTCGCTTGGGATTGGACCGCGTGGACCGCTCTCAGCGTCCACTGACCCCCGCCTCCGGCCTCCCCAGATGCATGTCCGTCGGCAGTCGTGGTGGCTCTGGGCGGGAGGCGTCGCCCTGCTGATCCTTGCCGCCCGGCTCGGTGAGATCCAGCGTTACACCGGCGACGTCGGCATCAATGACCAATGGAAGATCGAAGCCGCCGACCTCTATGCGCCCTGGCTCGCGGGCACGCTGCGGCCCGGGGATTTTCTCCAGCCGCATTTTGAGCATGTGCCGGTCTGGACCCGCCTGCTGTCCTGGACCGAGGTCGCTCTCACCGGGCGCTGGGACCCCCTGTTGCAGGCCACCGTCAATTCCCTGCTCTACGCCGGGTTTGCCGCACTCTGCCTCCGCTGGCTGGCCAGGTCGTTGCGCCCCATGGCCACGGTCGCGCTGACGGTTCTGGTGGCCGGTCTTGGCATGCTCGCTCATGGCTGGGAAAACACCACCTGGGGGTTCCAGTCCCAGTTCCCCCTCGCCCTGCTCCTCCTGCTGCTCCATGCGGACGGCTCCTTCCGGCACGCTCCGGGCAGCGCCGGCTGGTGGCGGGCGCAGGCCGCCGGCTTCGCCGGTCTATTCACCCTCGCCAGCATGTGGATGGCACCGCTGTCCGTGGTGCTGGTATCCCTCTGGACCCAGCGGTGCGGGCCGCGGCTGCGTCTGGCACCTCTGTTCACCACCGGGATCGGCCTTGCCCTCCTCCTCGCTGTCCGTGCGGTCGCTCCGCCTGGCGGTGCCTTCGCCCAGACGGCCGGCTCACCGCTTCAGTTCCTGCATGCGCTCCTCGACCTGCTTGGCTGGCCCACCGGCTGGCCGGGTGCCCTCGTGCTGCTGAACCTGCCGCTGGTGGTCGTCGCCCTGCAACTGAGTGGACGTCATCCCTCCTCCGCGGCGGACCGCACCAATCTTGCGCTGGGCATCTGGGCTCTCGGCCAGGCGGCCGCTCTCGCGTACGCCCGTAGCGCGGAGTACTCGGGCTACGTCTCCCGGTACGGCGACTTGCTCGCGATCGGGGTCGTCGCCAATGCGTTCGCACTGGCCCGACTCGCGGGCGACGCCCGTCGCTGGCGAAAGCTGGCGGTGGCCTATGCTTTGGTCTGGGGCGGAACCGCCGGCTGGGGTCTCGTGCATCTCGCCCATTCGGGTCATGCCGCCTACTTCCATGACAACGCGGTCCGGCATGCCCAGCTCCGCCGCGATGCCCTGCAGGCCTACCTGACCCGCCATGACCGCAGTCTGCTGGAAGAGCGCGGCACGCGCTACCTGCTCTACCAGGATGTCAACCAGATCACTTCCCTGTTGGACCGGCCGGATTTCCGCGCCCTGCTGCCGCACTCCGTCAATCCGGCTTCGCCGCCCAATCCCGCGGGCACCCTCGTGCGCCGCTGGCAGGAACATGCAGTCGCCACCGGCGTGCTGGGAGCTGTCCTGGCTCTTGCTGGTCTGGCGCTGGCAAACAGGAACGGACCGGGGGAGCCCGCCCTCCCCGGGCTGGCTATCGCGGCGGAGCCCTGTCTGCTGCCTCTGCTCACCCTCCTGGGTGTGGGAGCCTTCGCCCTGCTGTTCCTCTGGGTGGAGCCGTTTACTTTTGATCAGAATCTCCGCTGGCGGCGGCTCATCCTGCCCGCGGAAAGCGTCGGGCCTCTCAGTTATGTCTTTGTCACACCGGCACCGTTTCCGGCCGAACGACTCCGCGGCGCTGCCCCCCTTGCACCGCCGGATTTGCGCGATCTGTTCTGTGGCACCGCTCCGGAAGGCCCCGGCCTCACCGGCACCATCTTGAGCTCCCGCTTCACGATCAACACCGCGTGGCTCGTCGTGCCCGCCGCCGGGTATCCGGTCAGCCATGGCAATGGCCTGCGCATCCGCATCGAGGAATCCGATGGACGCACGCTTACTGAGGTCGCCCACCCGGGGCCCAACCCGCCGGAAATCGCCTTCTGGACGGCCGATGTCCGGCCCTACCTCGGCCGTCCGGCCCGGCTGGTGCTTTACGACGGACGCAGGGAGACCGAAGCCTGGGTTGCGGCCGCCCCGCCCATCGCCACCAATGATCCCGGACTGGCCTCCCGCCTCACCGACCGTTTGAAAAGGGAACGTCTCTCAGCCACCCATCAATCTTTGGGTTGGATAGCGCTCTCCGCCGCCCTGCTGCTGGCGGGCACGACCGTGGCCCGGCGGAGGGTCACGCGCCCATGATCCGGCCTGGCCCCAAGGCGAACGCCTCCTTGCCACCCGGGCCGGGCTGCCGTACCATCTGTAGCCTCGGGAGTAAGACATGCACCCGACACCGTTCTGCTCACCCATGATTTACCTGCACCGACGATCCGGTCCATATTGGGACAACACCAGAAACAGTCCGACGTTTTTTTTTACCGGCTGGATGGCGGGTTTGGCACAATGGATTGTCTGTTCCGATAACCGTGAGTATTGGACTCCCAGAATTCGCCTCCTCGCCTGCCGCATCAGCCCCGCTGGCGCAGGCGGAAACGTGGACTGACGCCGCCATGCCCCAGGAGCCCAGCCGTCCCACGGAAAGCGATTTCGCCTCGCTCTACCGCTCCACCCTCATTCCGCTGCGGCGCTATCTCTCCCGTTTCCTCGGCAACCGGAGCGAGGCCCAGGATGTGGCGCACGATGCCTACCTCCGCGTCTACCCGGTGCTGGAAAGCCACCAGGCCAAAAAACCTGCAGCCCTGCTCTTCACCACGGCCCGCCGGCTCGCCCTGAACAAAATCAAGCGCCGCCAGCTTTCCCCCGTCGCGGGCATGACCGCCCATCCCGACTTTGCCCTCTCGCCCGCCCCGGGCGTCGTCCAGCAGGTCATGGCCCGGCAGGAGCTGCAGCAGCTCGAGGCCGCCATCACCCGCCTGCCAGAGGGCTGCCGCACCGTCTTGCTGCTGCGCAAGGTCGACCTGCTCTCCCATCAGGAAATTGCGGACGTGCTCGGCCTTGCCCTCAGCACGGTGGAGAAACAGCATGCGCGCGCCTTACGCCTGCTCCGCCAGGAACTCACCCGCCACCCCGTACCGGAGGAGGCCCCATGACACCGTTTCCCACCCCCGCTGACGGCCGCACCGAAGCACAGGCCTCGCTCTGGGCCGCCCGGCTTGATGGCGGCGAGCTCTCCGCCGCGGACCGCTCGGCCCTCGCAGAGTGGCTCGCCGGCGCGCCCGGCCGGCGCGCACTCCTGTCCGCCTATTGTCAATTTTCCGCCGATCTCCAGCGGCAAATGCCGTTGTTTGCAGGCATCATGTCCAGCGCCGATTAGGTTTCGAGGTCAGCGCCAACTAGAATCCGTGTCGGATGGGGGCGTTGCCTCACAGCAAATGTTACCTGAGGTGGTCCTTGCTTCGTCACACGATGTTCG
>CAISJA010000494.1 GCA_903885525.1 uncultured Opitutaceae bacterium | reverse complement strand
TCCCGCTGCCGTTCGACGAGCATTACGTCACTTACGTCTGGTTCGACGCGCTGCTGAATTATTATTCGGCGGTGGCCGACCAGCCCGGCGTCTGGCCCGCCGCCTTCCATGTCATCGGCAAGGACATCCTGGTGCCACCGCACGCCGTGTACTGGCCCATCATGCTGCACGCCGCCGGGCTGCCGCTGCCCGGCGGGATCATCGCCCACGGCTGGTGGCTGCAGCGCGGGGCCAAGATGTCCAAGAGCACCGGCAACGCCCTCAACCCGCTCGACCTCGTGGGCGAGTTCGGCACGGACGCCTTCCGCTATTTCCTCATCCGCGAGATGAACGTCGGGCAGGACAGTGATTTCACCCGCGAGCAGTTCCTCGTCCGTTACAACAGCGAACTCGCCAACAACCTCGGCAACCTCGTCAACCGCACCCTGAACATGACCACCCGCTTCGCCGGTGGCGCGGTGCCAGCGGCGGAGGCGGGCGCCGAGCTGGAGCGCGACCTGCGCGCCCTGTGGGAGAAGACCCGCGACGAGTTCATCCCGCTGTGCGAAGGTTTCCAATTCCACACCGCGCTCGAGCGGGCGATGCTCTTCCTCACGGAGACCAACGCCTACATCGAGAAGCGCGCGCCCTGGAAGCTGGGCAAGTCGGCCGAACCGGCCGACCAAGCCCTCCTGCGCACCGCACTGGCCACGATGGCGGAGGCGCTCCGTCTCGCGGTGGCGCTGATCCAGCACGTCACTCCCGCCACCACGGAAAAGATCAACGCCGTCCTCGGTTATGCTCCCGGCCCCGACTGGCGGACCGAACTGATCTGGGACGGCCGGCTCGCCGGCCGTCCGGTCGCCCCCGCCCTCGTGCTCTTCCCGCGGCCCGCGCCGGAGAAGTCCGCTCCCGCCCCCCAGGCCTGAGCGGAGCGGACCGGCCTCGGGATCAGGCGATTCGGATCGCTCCAGCACGATGCAACACCACCCGCTCAATCCCGCCGCCCATGCCACGCCCGTGGCCTTGCAGGCGTTTTTGGAGGCAGGGCAGGAGGCGGCCCGGCGCGCCGGCCGGCCCCAGTTGGTCAGCATCAGCGTCGCGGTCGAGAGCCTTGATCCCCTGGCGGTGTTGGAATCCATCTTCGAGCCCGGCGAGCTGCATTTCTACGCCGAGCGGCCCGCCCAGGGATATGCCGTGGCCGGCGCCGAAACCGCCGTGGAGTTCAGTGCCGGCGGCCCGGGACGCTTCGCCGCCGCGCGGGCGTTCATCGCCGAGGTGCTGGCCAACACCCTGGCGGTGGGGCCGGTTGACGAGCCCTTTGCCGGCCCGCATTTTTTCCTCGGGGCCGGCTTCGCCCACGACGCGGCGCCCGACGCCCCGTTTCCGGCCCTGCGCCTCTTCGTCCCGCGCTGGCAGGTCTCGCGCCAGGGCGACGGCTCCGTGGCGGTGGCGAATTTCCTGCTCACCGCCACGGCACCGGTTGCGTTGATCACCGGGAAGGTCTGGAAGGCGCATGAGAAATTCCGGTCGTTCGATTATACCGCCGCCCGCCGCCTGGACCGGCCTTCGGCTCCGCGCCGACGCGAGGAAATCGGCGGTGCCGGGAGCTACCCGCGCGCCGTGGCGCAGGGCCTGGCCGGCATCGCCGCCGGGGAATACCAGAAGATCGTGCTGGCCCGCGCACAGCGCCTGACCACGGCCGAACCGTTTCATCCTCTGGGAGTGCTCAATCACCTGCGCCAGCGTTTCCCGGGCTGCTATGCCTTTTCCTTCGCCAACGGACGCGGCCAGAGTTTCATCGGTGCCTCGCCGGAGCGGCTGGTGCGCGTTGCCGCCGGCCGTATGCACACGGAGGCTCTCGCCGGCTCCGCCCCCCGCGGGCCTTCCGCCAGCGAGGACGCCGTCCTCGCCCGCACCCTGCTCCATGACGACAAGGAGCGGCGCGAGCACCGCTTCGTCCTCGGCTCCATCTGCGCCCGGCTCGAGGGGCTGGGCCTGACGCTGGAGCATGCGCCCCAGCCGCGGCTGCTCGGGCTGGCCAACGTCCAGCACCTGCACACCCCCGTCAGCGCAAACCTGCCGCCCGGAGTGCATATCCTCGACCTCGTGGAGCGGCTGCACCCGACCCCGGCGGTGGGCGGGACCCCGCCCGAGGCGGCTCTGGCGGCCATTCCCCGACTGGAGCCCTTTGCCCGCGGTCTGTACGCCGGGCCGCTCGGCTGGGTCGACCACCGGGGCGGCGGGGAGTTTTTTGTCGGGCTCCGCTCCGCCCTGATCGACGGCTGCACGGCGACGGCCTACGCAGGTGCCGGCATCGTGGCCGGTTCCGTGCCCGAGAACGAATTTGCCGAAACCGAATTGAAGTTCCAGGCTCTCCTCGACGGACTGACCGAGTCATGAAACACCGCGCCGCCCCGCCCCCGCTGGACTACCGCAACACCAACGCCCTGTGGGGCAGCGTGCTGGTGGAGACGCTGGTCCGGCTCGGGCTCCAGCAGGCCGTCATCTCGCCCGGCTCACGCTCGACGCCGCTGACGCTGGCCCTCGCACGTCATCCCGCGGTCGAGAGCCTCCCCGTGCTCGACGAGCGGGCGGCGGGTTTTCTCGCGCTCGGACTGGCGCGCCGCACCCGCCGGCCCGTGGTCCTGCTCTGCACCAGCGGCACGGCCGGGGCGAACTACCTGCCGGCGGTCATCGAGGCGAGGGAGGCCGGCGTGCCTCTGCTCGTGCTCACGGCGGACCGGCCGCCCGAGATGCGCGACTGCGCCTCAGGCCAGACGATCGACCAGCAGAAGCTTTTCGGGTCGCAGGTGAACCATTACCACGAGCTGGCCGTCCCCGGTGCCACCCTGCCGCTGCTGCGCTACCTCCGGCAGACCGTGCTGCACGCCTGGGAACGCTGCCTCCGGCCCGGCCCCGGCCCGGTGCATCTCAACGCCCCGTTCCGTGACCCGTTGCCGCCGCTGGAGGATGGCCTTGCGGGAAAACTGCGCGGGCGGATCGACGAAGCGGAGTTTTTCGCGGTGCTGCCCGGCCAGCCCCTCGTGCCGCCGGTGGCGGCGGAGGAACCGCCGGCCGGAGGAGCGGAGCTGCAGGGCATGCATGGCCTCATCGTGGCCGGACCCGCGCAGCCGCCGGATGGCGCCGCCTATGCCGCGCAGGTCGCGCGGATCGCCGGTGCCCTCGGCTGGCCGGTGTTGGCGGACGCACTCAATCCGCTGCGCAACCATGCGGGGGGTCGCCCGGAGTGCATCACCACCTATGACACTTTCCTGCGCGCCGCCCCGGTCGCCGCGGCCCTGCGGCCAGACATCGTGCTCGTCCTCGGGAGCTGGCCCACCAGCAAGGTGCTGCGCGAATGGCTCGGCCGGAGCGAGGTGCCCACCTGCCTGCTCGCGGTGGATGCGCGGAACCATGATGCCCTGCACGGCCGCACCCAGCACCTGCACACCACGGTGGAATCTTTTGCCCGCACGTTCGGGCCGGCGCCCCGGTCCTCCGGACCCTGGCTCGCGGCCTGGCAGGAAATCGAGGGTCGGACGAGGAAGGAATTGGATCGCGGCCTGGGGCGGGCCCGGCGGACCTTTGAGGGCGCGGTGGCGCGCCACCTGCCCGAATGGCTGCCGCCCGGCACGGCGCTGTTTGTGGCCAACAGCATGCCCGTGCGCGATCTGGAATATTTCTGGCCCGCCAACGGGCGGGGGCACGCCGTCTTCTTCAACCGCGGGGCGAACGGCATCGACGGCACGCTCTCCACCGCGATGGGCGTGGCGCATGGCGGCCGGCCGACGGTGCTGCTCACGGGCGACCTTGCCCTGCTCCACGACACCAACGGATTCCTGTTCACTCCGCAGCTCCGCGGCAGCCTGACGATCGTGCTGATCAACAACCACGGGGGGGGGATTTTCGGACACCTGCCGGTGGCAAAGTTTGCGGACACCTTCGAGAAATTTTTCGCCACCCCGCAGGAAGTGAATTTTCGCCGGCTCGCCTCGGCCTACGGGGTCCGGCACACCCTGATCCGCGATCTGGCGCACCTCGCCGGCCGTCTGCGCCGGCTGCCCGTCCAAGGCGTGCGCCTGCTTGAAGTCCGCACCGACCGGCGGCACGACGCCAGCTTCCGCCAGAAGCTCTTCGCCCGTGTGGCGGGGCAAGTCGGCGGAGGCCGGCCGTCCCGGTCCGGTGGTTGAGAAAGTTTTGTTTCCGGCGGAATGGGTAGCGCCTGGCCGGCCGTTGGTGGCGCAATGCCCCTGGCCGGTTTGGGACACTGCCGTTCCCCTCGCCCGCTGGCGCGTGGGCCGGTGGTTCTGATCGGTCTCGCAACAAAAAGCCCCGCCGGAGTGGCGGGGCGGTGGGAGAGCCGGCGGAGGATCAGGCCTCGACCATCGTGATGTCCGGCTCGAAGCTGACCGCCAGCCGGTAGACCTGGCCGGGGCGCATGATGAGCGCGTGGTCGCGCACGAACATCTGGATGTAGTGGATTTTTCCGTAATTGGTGCGGTAGACCGGATCGGCGGAGACCACTTCGGTTTCCTGCCAGTTGGCGTGGAAATCGTCCTTGATGACGGAGCAGCGGTGGCCGAGCGGCCCGAGCGCCGGCGAGCTACCCAGCCGGTATTTGGAATGCGGGGCGCCGATCACGAGGGCCATCCGGAACTTGTCCAGCTGGACCTGGTTTTTTACCGTGTAGGCGAATTCCGCGGTGACCTTGCTGCCGGTGAACGTCCACTGGACC
>CAISJA010000493.1 GCA_903885525.1 uncultured Opitutaceae bacterium | reverse complement strand
TGGCGCCGGTGGCACCCGGAAAAATGCGCGCCGGCTTTCGTTCTACGCAACCAACGTCACCTGCCCACCGCCTTGCATGAACTTTTTCAGCCACTTACGCGGTAGGAGTAAGGAGCCCTGCCCTCCTGCAGGTGCGGCGTTGATTGAGGCTTTCCATATGCCCGAAGACATGCTCGACCAGACAGCGGATTCTCGATTTCTGGCGGTTGTGCGCCTTCTGCGACCCGCTCCTCACCAACCCCCAACCCAAAAAATAAGAACCCAGCACCCGCCTGCCCCCCTTGTATGGCGTCGGGGTGGGTCAATTGACATGCTCGTTCGTGGGTCAATTTTATCTGCTCGTCGACAAGCGGTTTTGCCGTCGCGGCGGCCGCAGGGTAACTTGTCACCGCTTGGTTACCGCTGGGGGTGGTTCGTACTTGGCCAGCAGGAGGGTGGCGGCGCCGATTTTCAGCCTGAGCTGCATCTTCACCGGCAGCCGGCTGCCGTCCTGGGCGATCCAGACCTTGATTTCCCCGCCGCGCCGGAAAAGGCCCTGCGGATTTTTCTCCATGCGCGGGATTAGCACGAGGGTCCGGAACCGGCCAAGCGGCGTGCTCACTTCCTCATAGTGGTCGGCCCAGATGGACAGCGCATAGAATTCCTCCTCGAAATTCACCAGCAGGTCGCGTTTCTGCCCCGGTTGCAGATTCCAGTCGCGCGTCTGCACAAGGGCGCTGATCAGGTCGATGGGGTCGCCGGCAGGCAGGGGGAGGGTGAGGCTTTTTTCCGGCCGCACCCGGTCCGTGTAGACCGCCACGCGCCGGGCATAGTCGATCGCCAGTTCGTTGTCGGTGGCCCGTTTGGGGTCCGCCCCACGGTCGCGCACAGCCAGGAGGCGGCTGGTGGCCCGTTCGATGCGCACCTCGGCCGAATTGTCGAAGGCATACAGGCCGCGGACGAAGCCGTGCGAGCGCGTCTCGGTTGTGATCCGCATGATCCCGCGGTCGTCGCCCTGGTTGTCGGCCCGGGCCGAAATGATGATGTCTCCGGCGTGGGGAAAAAGCGCGAAGGCGACCCGGTAGGTGAATATCTCCCCATCCCCGAACGCGGCAAAGGGAGCCGCACCCAGGGAGCCGGTCGTCAGCAAGAGAAGCGGAAGGAAGAGTTTCACAGGCGGGAGCAGACCCCACAGTGCGGGAATAGTGCAGCCGGCGTCGAGATTTTGTCATATATTATATGACATGTTTCAGGCCCTACTCCGTGGCCGCGCAGAACTGACTTGCCATCAGGGGAGAGCAAACGTGCTGGGTTGAGCCTTGTCCGGGCAGAACGGGCGCGGGTGGGGCGGATTAGCCGCGGAGGTGGGGGCTGGGGCGGGGTCATGTTTCGAGCGGCAGATCCAGCTGGTTTTCCCGCCCGATCGCCCACGCTTCGACGCCGCGGGCGCGGAGGGTGGCCGCAAATTCCCGGGCAAACCCGTGGAGGGTGAGAACGTGCTTCGGGCGGACCAGTTCGACGAAGGCGAGCAGATCATCGAAGCCCGCGTGGTCGCTGAGCGGAAAGGCGGCGTCGCAGCCGTACTGGTACTGGGCGGACGAATCGAGCGCCCAGCCGGTGACAATCGCGGTCCGGCGCGGATGGATCAGGTGCAGGAGCCGATCGTGGGGAGGCAGGATCACCACCTGGCCGGAGTGCCGGACCGCATTGAAGACTCCGTACGGGGCGAAGCGCATCCCACATTGCTCGTACAGGGCGGTCAACCGCGCCGCCTGGGGGTGCAGCATCATGGGCAGGCCGGTCGGAGCGAGGATCCGCAGGAGTTCCTGGGTCTTGCCGAGGCTGTAGGCCAGCAACACGGGAGTCTGTTTCCTGGCCAGGGCCTCCTGGCAGAAGGAGACGAGCCCGGCCGCCACTTCCTCGGCGGGCGGGAAGACGTATCGGGGCAGTCCAAAGGTGGTCTCCATGATGAGCAGGTCGGCGGCCGGGCTGGTGCAGGCTTCGGCCGCGAGGCCGGGACGGAGCTTGAAGTCGCCGGTGTAGAGGAGGGAGCCATGCTCCTGATGCTGAAGGAGGACCTGGGCTGAGCCGAGGATGTGGCCCGCAGCATGGAGCGTGGCGGCGCAGTCGAGAGTGAGTTGTTCGGTGTGTCCGAAAGGAAGGATATGCTCCAGTTTACGGCGGCCGACCCGCTCGCGCAGAAAGAGGGAGGTCGGGGCGGTACAGACGACCTCGTGGTGCCGGGCGATGTGGTCTGAGTGGGCGTGTGTGACGAAGGAGCGCGCCACTCCCTGCCGGGCATCCAGCCACCAGCCGATCTGGGGCAACCAGACGCCTTTGTCGTGACGGACATCCCAGGGCATGTGTGGCGCAAGGAGGAGGGGTTGGCGGCGAGTCAACCGTGCGGCGGCGGCGCGGACCGGCCCGGGCGGGGACCGCCGGAGGGAGCCCGGCTACCCGCGGCAGCAGGAGGGTGGGGCAGGAGGCGGGATTCGAGGAATGCACCGGACAGGATGCCGACCGCATATGCCACGAGATTTTGCCAGGAAAAGACCTGGCCGAGAACCAGGCGACCGAACGTGGTGTGCCGCAGTTCAACCAGCCAGGGAGCGGGTGACAATTTGGCCAGCTCGATTGCCACCGAGCAGGCCAGGGCCAAGGCGGCGAGGCGGCGGATGGACGCAGCGGGAAAGAGGAGGCCCCAGCCGAAATAGACCATCAGGGCCCAGAGGGCGTCGCCCGGATATTTCCCCAGAACTGCCGGGAGCAGGGACGGGTAACGGCGCGAGCCGAGTCCCAGGATGATCGTGCCGGCAATCGCCAGCAGGGAGCGGCGGCGGCGAAAAAGGGTCATGACGGTCAGAGGGTGGGTGGACGAGGGGCGTGGTGCCGGGCGAAAAGCCAACGGGCCAGCGCGGGCATGAGGAGCATGGCCCCGAGCATGTTGAAAAGGAACATGAACGCGAGCAGGATGCCCATGTCGGCCTGGAACTTGATCGCGGAGAAGGTCCACGTACCGACACCGAGGGAAAGGGCAAAGCCGGTGAAGACGACCGAGGTGCCCATGGTGGCGAAGGATTCGCAGAGCGCGTCCTCCAGGCTGGCACCCCTGCGCAGCTTTTCGAGGAGGGCGGAGCAGAGGTAAATGCCGTAGTCCACGCCGATGCCGACGCCGAGTGCGACGACGGGCAGGGTGGAGGTTTTCAGGCCGATGCCGAGGTGGACCATGAGGGTGTAGGCGAGGTCGGAGACGATGATCAGCGGGCCAACGACGCAGAGGGTGGCTTTCCATGAGCGGAAAGAGATCAGGCAGAGGCTGATGATGGCGGTGTAAAGCCACATCACCATCGGAAACTGGGCGGACTCCACGACCTCGTTGGTGGCGGCCATGACGCCGACATTGCCGGTGGCGAGCTGGAACCTGACGTTGCCGGCCGGATGGCTGGCGCGGAATTCCTTCACGGCGTCGATGACCCGCCGGATGGTCTCGGCCTTGTGGTCCTTGAGGTAGATCATCACCGGGATGGCGCTGCCCTCGTTGTTGAGGAGACCGGTGGAGGTATCGACAGGGGTGATGGCCTGGGCGAGCATCGGCTGGTTGCGGGGCAGGACGCGCCACTTGAGCGAGCCTTCGTTCCAGCCGGCGGTGATGGTTTTGGCGACATCGGGCAGGGTGAGGGTGGACTGCACGCCGTCGACGTTGCGCAGGTGGTAGGCGAAGCGGTCGACCAGATCCATCACATCGTGGTTGATCACGCCGTTCGGCACGGTTTCGGCGATGACGGTGATGACGTCCACGCCGATGCTAAATTTTGAGACGATGGCGATGGTGTCGAGGTTGTAGCGGGAATTCTGGCGGAGTTCCGGCACCCCGACGTGGGCGTCGCCGATGCGGACCTGCCTGGCCTGGCTGAAACCGTAGGCCCAGAGGGCGGCGGTGACGGCGATGATGATCAAGGAGGAGCGGCCGGTGGTGAAGCGGGCCAACCGGCGCCAGACGGGCTGCAGGGCGAAGCGGCGGAAGTTCACCCGGCGGCGGAAATTGGGCGGCATCTTCGTGTAGGTGAGCAGCACGGGCAGCATAAAGCGGTCGGTGAGGATGATCAGGGTCACGCCGAGGCTGGCGGTGATGGCCAGCTCCTGGATGATCGGCACCTTCACGAGGTAGATGGTGATGAAGCCGACGGTGTCGGTGAGGATGGCGACGGTGCCGGGGATGAAGAGATTCCGGAAGGAGGAGCGGGCGGCGACGATCTCATCCGCCCCGACGTTGAATTCATGGCGGAACGAGCGGAGCATCTGGGCGGCGTGGCTCATCGCGATGGCGAAGACGAGGAACGGCACAAGGATCGAGAGCGGATCGATGCCGAAGCCGAAGAGATTGAGGAGGCCCAGCTGCCAGACCACGGCGCAGAAGGAGGTGAAGAGCGGCAGGACGGTCAGGATCAGTGACTGCGAAAAATAGTAGAGCAGGCACGCGGAGATGACCAGGGCCACGCCGAAGAAGAGCAGCACCCCGCGGGCGCCGTCGGTGATGTCGCCGATCACCTTGGCGAATCCGATGATGCGGACGTCGATCCCGGCGCCCTGGAATTTCTTTCGGAAATTGTTTTCCAGGGCATCCGCCACCTGGGCATAGACGAGCCGCCGGCCGGTCTGCGGGTCGATCTCGAGGAGGGAAGCGATGATGATGGCACCGGAGAAATCGTTGGCGACGAGCATGCCGACTCGGCCGGACTTGATGATGTTCTGGCGGACACGCGCCAGGCCGGCCTGATCGGGCACGAAGTCGGCGGGGATGACGTTGCCGCCCTGCAAGCCGTCCTCCACGACCTCGATGTAGCGGACGTTGGGCGTGTAGAGGGAGGTGACCTGGGCCCGGTCGACGCCGGGCAGGTAATAGGCCTCGTCGGTGGCCGCCTTGAGCGTCCGGAAGAACTCGGGGGTGAAGATGTCGCCCTTTTTCGCCATCAAGGCGATCACGATGCGGTTGGCGCCGCCGAACTGCTCCTGATACTTCTTGAAGTTCTGGATGTATTCATGGTCGCTGGGGAGCTGCTTGTTGAAACTGGCGTCGACGTGCGTGCGGGCGGCGAAGACGCCGAGGAGCACGGTGAGGAGCAGGAACACCGCCAGCGTGGCGTGGCGGTGGCGGAAGATGATTTCCTCAACGCGGCGCAGCATGGGTCAGGGCAGTTTGAGGCGGACGGCGCCGGCCTCGCCGACCGTCACGATCCAGCCATCGGGGGTGGCGAGCAAGTCGGCGACACTGGTGCCGAAACCGGCTGGTTGCCAAGGCTGGAAGGTGCGGCCCGCATCGGCGCTCAGGAAGAAATTTCCGCCGGTACCGGCGAAGACGAGGCGGCCGTCAGGGGCGGTGATGCCGCCCATGAGCAGGACCTTGGGTTCCACTTCGCGCCGCTCCCAGTTGGCGCCGGCCTCAGCGGTGACAAAGATGTGTCCGCGGAGGCCGCTGACCGCGACGGCCCCGGGGCCGAGCGGAACGATGCCAAAGAGGGAGCCGGGGTAGGGCACTTCCTCCCTCATCCAGTGGACGCCTTGGTCAGAGGAGCGGAGGAAGAGCCCGCCTTCGCCGGCCAGGTAGACCGTGCCGTCGGACGCGCGGGTCAGGCGGTTGAAATGCACCTCGTCCTCAACTGGCCTGGAAGCCTGCCAGGTGCGTCCGCCATCGTGGGTGGAAAGATATTTCCCATACGCGCCGGCGACGATGCCGTGGGAGGCATCAAAAAAGAGCACGTCCAGGTAGATGGCGGCGAGATCGTCGCCGTGGTCCCGGCGGCTCCAGGTCAGGCCACCATCGCCGGTAGAGAGAATGACACCGTCGTGCCCGACCGCCCAGCCGTGCGTGGAGTCGGGGAAACTGACGGCGGTCAGGAGGGCGCGCGAGGGGACGGGGCTTTGCTGCCACGTCCGTCCCTCATCGGCGGAGAGGAGGATATGACCGTGCTCACCGACCGCCACCAGGCGCGAGCCGGCGCGGGCGAGATCGAGGAGCAGGGACCGGGCGGCGAGCGGGGCGATCTCGGCCATCTCGTCCGCGGCCAGGACCATCGCCGGCAGGGGCAGCAGGGCGAGGAGGGCCGGCCAGAACAAGCGGCGGGCCGATCGACCCGCCGCCGGATTCAGGCGCAGGGACATGGCACGCGCCTAGCGGACGCCCTCCTGGCGCAAAGTCGCGGGCGTGAAATCCTGCGGCGTGCGGCGGAGGGTGAAGTCATACGGTTTGTTTTCGTTCTGGAGGCCGATGGCGAGGTAACGGCCGGCGATCAGATCGGTGTGGACCTCCAGCGTGCTCCAGAAGGTGAGGGCATCGTAGTAATTGATGCAGTGCGCCTCGGAGACGCGCCAAAGCTGGCCGCGGCTGTCATACTGGTCGACCGCCAGGATTTGCCAGCTATCCTCGTCAATGTAGAAAGTGCGGCGGGAGTAGACGTGGCTCATGCCGGGCTTGAGCGTGGCGTCGACCACCCAGACGCGGTGCAATTCGTAGCGGGTGAGGTCCTGGTTGATGTGCAGCGGCTTGAGGATGTCGGAGTTCTTGAGCTTGTCGCTGTGCAGCTTGTAGGAGTTGTAGGGCACATACATTTCCTTCTTGCCGGCGAGTTTCCAATCATATCGGTCGGGCGCCCCGTTGAACATGTCGAACTGGTCGGACGTGCGCATGCCATCGGCGGCCGTGCCGGGATTGTCGTAGGCGATGTTCGGAGCGCGACGGACGCGGCGTTGGCCGACATTGTACACCCAGGCGCGGCGGGCTTCCTTGACCTGGTCCAAGGTTTCCTGGACGACGAGGATGGAACCGGCGAGGCGGGCGGGGGCGGTGACGGCCTGCTTGAAGTACAGCAGGACGTTTTCCGCCTGCACGAACCTGATCAGTTCGGGCTCGGACAGGTCGGTGCGGGCGTAGTTGAAGAGGAATTCGTCCTCGAAATCGACCAGGGTGTAGGAGCCGTCGCGCTGCGGTGCCGCCTGGCTGATGGTGCGGGCGGCGCTGATGCCGCGGTAGCGGGTGAGGTGGTTCCAGATGGCCTCCAGGCCGTTTTGCGGGATGGGGAAAGGAACGCCGCTCACGACGCCGGAGACGCCATTGCCGCCCTCGGTGAGGTGCGCGATGGTGGCGTATTTCTTCGTCGCGTCGTAGATGCGCTGCGGGTAGGCGGCGGTGCGGTGCGAAGCGTACACCGGTAGGCTGTAATTGGGATAGGTTTTCAGCAGGGCGGCGGCGCCGACGGTCAGCTGGTCGGCGTAGTTGGCGGCGTTGGCCGGGGTGATCGTGAAGAGCGGCTGCTCATTGGGGAACGGGTCCGGATGATGGTCGCCGACCTTGTAGCCGGCCGGGCCGGAGGTGAGGCCGCCCTCCCAGGCCGGGATGGTGCCGGCGGCGTTGCCGGCCTGTTCGGCTCCGAGCGGGGTGAGGTCCTTGCCCAGACGGTCGGCATCGGCGGGAGAGACGCCGGCGTGCGCCCCGAGCGTGAAGGTGAGCGCGGCGGCGAAGAGACTGGATAGCCCTGGTTTCATAGGTGGGAAGAGTCGGGATTAGAAAGAGTACTTGAGGGTGGTGGAGACGTAGTCGCGGTCACTGAGCAGATTGTACTGCCCGGCGCCGAAGA
Organism: uncultured Opitutaceae bacterium; assembly: GCA_903885525.1. Lineage (GTDB taxonomy): Bacteria > Verrucomicrobiota > Verrucomicrobiia > Opitutales > Opitutaceae > Didemnitutus. Next base: position 1,612 of record CAISJA010000493.1, on the reverse strand, counting down.
AGTTGACGTAGCGCACCTCGAAGGCCCACGAATTTTGGAAATTAAAGTCCACCCCCAGCGTGATGGTCTTGCGGTCGTGGCGGAAGTTGCCGAGGGGGAGCGGAGTGTTGCCGCCGACATCGTGGGCAAAAGCCACCAAGGGGGACATGTTCACGCCATGGATGAAGTTGTTGTAATCAAGGCGTCCGACGAGCTGGTAGCCCCAGGAGAACTGGTCGGCGAAGGCCGAGGCAGGTTCGGCACCCAAGGCTCCGTTGCCGGTGTTGACCATCTCGTTGATGCTGCCGGCGGTGTCCGTACCGGGGCCGTCGTAACGCAGCACGCTCTTGCTCGGGAGGGTGGGCACATCGACAAAGCCGACCTCGGCCACCAGGGTGCTCTGCTGGGCACCGAGTATGCCGGCTGCGACCTTGGTGGCGGTCATCTGGCCCGTCCACACGTCATGGCGATGCCAGCCGGGGATGTAGGTGTTGAACTGGTTGTAGAAATTGCCGATCTGGTTGTTCGTGCCGAACGGCACCTGGTTGGTCAGCGAGGACAAGGTGGCGAAGAGCAGTTCCACGTCGTCGCCCTGCAACGGCTGGCCCTGACGGTAGCTGATTTCACCCTGGACGGCGATGCCCTTGATATTGGTGTTGAAACTGGCGCCCCACATTTTGATGTCGGGCGGGAATTCGATGATGTAGCGGCCCGTAGCGGCGGCGGTCAGCAGGCCGACGGTCTTGGCCCCGGATGCGATGCTCGCCGCGGCGGGATAGAAAGGCTGGTAGCTGGCAGGGAGGGCGGCGGCGGGCACCCCGGTCAGGGCGGCGCCCAGCAGGGTGTTGAGGGCCGCAGCGCCACCCGCAGCACCGAAGACGCTGGTCAGGGTCGGCAGCAGGTTGGCCACACCGAGGTTGGTGGCCGTGGACTGGACGAGGGCGGCGCTGACCGGGGTCGTCGGGGTCAGGGCCGAGATCACCGGGAGGCGGCTGGAGTAATTCATGAAGTAGACGCCGAATTCGGTGTCATTCAGGCCGTGGGAGACGTACCTGAGATTGACACCCCACTGGCCGGACTTGCCGGGCTCGCGGTCGGTGCCGCGCGGAATGGCACCGAGTGCGCCGCCGTCGGGAATGGTCGGGGTGCCAAAGCCGAGGTAAACCTTGCTGCCACCCTGGCCGACAAAATCATTGGTGCTGAAGTAGGTGCCGGGAGGATCGATCCGGGTGCGCTTCCAGTCGAGGAGGTAGAAGGCTTCGGCGGTCAGGTTTTCTGTCAGGCTGAGCGAGCCGGAGACCATGTTCAGCGGCAGCAAGGCTTCCTTGAGCTCGGAACCCGGGGCGCGGAGTTTGGCGACATCGATCGGGTTGATCGAGTTGATGCCGTTCGGGATGAAGGTGCTTTCGCCCCAGCTGAGCACCTGCTGTCCGAGCCGGATACTGGCGGGCATGTCACCGAGGGTCGACTTGAAATAGACATAGGCGTCAAGCAATTCACCGCCCTGGCCCACAACGCTCAGCGCGTCGCTGCTGAGCGCCACATGAGGGCGCGTGCCGTTTTCGTTGACGAAATCGTTGAAGTAGTAACCCCGGACAAACAGGCCTGCATGGTGGTAGTCGAGCTGCAGGTC
>CAISJA010000492.1 GCA_903885525.1 uncultured Opitutaceae bacterium | reverse complement strand
TCCGGAGCTCATCCCAGTTGCTCACGAACATCGTGTGACGAAGCAAGGACCACCTCAGGTAACATTTGCTGTGAGGCAACGCCCCCATCCGACACGGATTCTAGTTGGCGCTGACCTCGAAACCTAATCGGCGCTGGACAGACACCTTTGATTCGCCGGCGGGCGACCCGCATTTGACCCGCCACGGGCTCCACTACCGCCTGGGCGGCGCGCAGGGCTGCTTTGCCATCGCCGAGGCCGTCCTCACCCCGGTCGGCGGCCCGGCCCGGTACCTCGTCGGGGCGTGGTATCACACAGCTGAATTTGCCGACATGGGAAACCGCGGCCCGGCCCACTCGGGGAACTATGGCGCTTATGCCTCGGTCGAGCGCACGCTCCGCGGCAAGTCCGGCGCCGCCGGCTATGTGACCGGCCATCTTCGCGCCGGGTTTGCCCCGGCAGACCGCAACGCCATTGCCTGGGCCGTGGACGCGGCGGTGTCTGCGACCGGCCTCATTCCCGGGCGCGCCGCGGACGTGACCACGCTCGGCTTCGTCCATGCCGCGCTGGGCCAACCGTTCTCCGCCGCCGCCGCCGCCGCCGACCCCACTTCCCCGGCCCCGGACTTCGAGGAGGCGGCCGAACTATCGCACAACCTCGTTTTCTCGGAGCGCTTCTCGCTCCAGCCCGACCTGCAATACATCCGCCACCCCGGTGGCAGCCCCTCCCTGCCGGATGCCACCGTGCTCCTGCTCCGCGCGAAACTTGCGTTCTGATTGCCCGACGAAAATCCAACCCAAACCCAGCACCCAATGAAGACGAAGCTTGTTCCCCTGATTGTTTGTGCCGCCAGTGCCTGCCTGCGCCTGACCGCGTCCGATCCCGGCGACCGCGCCGCCGATTTCGAGAAGCTCGCCCACGGCATCATAGCCCAGGCCGTGGCGGGCAAGATCGACCCGGCTGCTATCCAGCGCGACGTGGCGAAAATGGAGGCCCTGGCCGCTGCCTTCGCCGCCGACTACAAGGCGAAGTTCCCCGCGGGCACGAAGGTCTTGGATTTCATGCTCGCGAGAAAGGATGGTCTCTGCGCCCTGAGCCTCGAGGAGATCGACGCCCAGTATGAGCTGGAGGCCATCAGCAAGGCCCACGGCGCCGAACTGGGCCTCGACCTGCTGGCCGAGGAAAACGAACACTTCGGCAACGCCATCGACCTTTTTGTCCATCCCGCCACCGCGCTCATCTGCGCGGATCTCTACCAAAAAGACCACAAGGAGGAGCACCTGCGGCGCATCCAGTCCGAACTCCAGGAAGTGATCGAACACTGCCACAAGGTCGTGGCCAGGCTGAAGTAGCCCTCCCGCGCCCCGGACCCGCGCCCGCCGGTCCCGGAGGCGCCGGGCCCCGCCCCCGCGCCACCACCCCATTCAAGCCCGAAACCGAATCCTCCATGTTACGCAAAAACCTCATTTCGGTGATCGTGCTCGCAGCCACCATCGTGATCAACCTCGGCATCACCATCCTGCTGCTGAATCGGTTGAGCCGGCTGAGCGAGTCGCAGGTCAACGAGCAGCCCTTCCACGTCACCGTGGCGGCGCTCGGGGACCAGATTAACCAGCTGGAAATGCAGGTCCGCGCCTCCACGCTTGCCCGGAGCGGGCCCGAGCTGGACGCGGTCGCCGCCCTCGCGGAGGCAGCCTCCGAACGCATCGTCCAGTCGCTCGGCCTCCTCAGGTCGGATGCCACCGGCATCGTCGACCGTCAGCTCGTCTGGAAGGACCCCGCCGCGAAAAACCCGGGCGCCACCACCCTGATACCGGCCAGCGCCCTCATCGAACGGGTCGAAGGCATGCGTGCCGGGATCAGCACCCTGGTCAACCGTTCCATCGAGCTGGCGCGGGACCGGCTGAAGATGGAGCCGGAATTGGCCGAGGCACGCACCACCCTCTCCAAACTCGCCCGCAGCACCCTTCCCCTGCAGCCCGTCGATCCCAAAGGCTATGAGGCCTTGACCCGCGGGGTGATGGCCGCGCTGGCCGCGGCCGACCAGGTCACGCTGATGAATGTCGCCGGGCCGCAGTTCAACCGCGGCCTCGCCCAGCTCAGGCAGGGGACCTTGACCGACCAGCAGAAAGAGTCGCTCGCCGCCCTGGAAAAGCACTTTGCCAAGACCTACGCGCTCGCCCGCGCCTACCTGAGCACCTCGTCCATGGACGCCCGGATCCTCATCGAGCAGCTGGCCGGCCTCGACGAGTCCGCGCTGCGCCGCCTGGAAGTCCTGCGCACGGAGGCGACCCAGGCACACTCCGAGGGCATTCTGACGGGCAGCCGCCAGACCAAGCGGATTGTCATCCTCACGACGACCATCGGCCTGCTGCTCGGCACGGCCGTCGCCGTCTACATCGCCGTCTCCACCATCCGCCGGCTCACCCAGATCGTGGACGAACTTACCGGCAGCGCCGCCTCGGTCGGCCGAGCCTCCTCGCACGTGGCCTCCTCCTCCAAGAATCTCGCCGACGGGGCGAGCACCCAGGCCGCCTCCCTGCAAGAGACCTGCGCCTCGCTGGAGGAAATCACCAGCATGGCCAGGCAAAATTCCGAAAACGCGCAGTCGGCCAAAGCCATCGCCGGTGAAACCCGGCAGGCTGCCGAAGAGGGCAGCAGCGAAATCGCGCAGATGAATGCCGCCATGGAGGGCATCCGCGTGTCCTCCACCAAAATTTCCAAGATCATCAAGACCATCGACGAGATCGCCTTCCAGACCAACATCCTCGCCCTGAATGCCGCGGTGGAAGCCGCCCGTGCCGGCGAGGCCGGCGCCGGCTTCGCGGTCGTCGCCGAGGAGGTCCG
>CAISJA010000491.1 GCA_903885525.1 uncultured Opitutaceae bacterium | reverse complement strand
GTTTTTCTTTTTTTCACCCCTGCCTAGTGGCAGATGAAAATCATTCAACCGAGCCACTTTCTTCGCTCAGTTCAGCCGTAGCTGTGGGACGGCTCTGTAATAGAATGGATGACAAACTCGGCACCGGAAAAATGTCATATATTGTATGACAAATGGGTCGGGATTGAGGCGGGGAGAACGGGAGGGGGCCGCGCGCGGGCGGGCGGGATCGGGGGCGGGCGGGGCCGCGGTGACTGACACCCAGGCAAGGATGAGGGGCGGCCGGTTGCTCGTGCCGTCAGACAAGGCTGAGAAACCCGGAGGGCTCGATGTCGTGCTCCTTGAAGAACCGGCGGCCGCCGCCGCCGCAGTACATCAGCGTGGGCGGCAGCCCGACCCGGAAGCCCGGCCCTGGCCTTGGGGATGAGCCGCGGCCGCCACGCGAAAACTTTTCCACCGCCTCGGTTTTGGCCGGCCGCCGCGATTCGTCGAGCAGGGGGAGCGACGAGCCAGGCGGGCTACCGGGCCTTCACCGCCTCCCGGGCCACATACGGCTCCTCGCGCAGATCCGCGGCCCGCCGGCCGGCCAGCAATTGCCACCACAACCGGGCGTTGACTGCCACGACGAGGGCAACGAGGACCAAAAACAGTGCCGTCACGGCCGCATCCACCCGGTTGTTGCCCAACTGGGCCTGCCACCGGGCGAGTTGCGCAGGCGTGCCCCCGGCGGCGATCTTGTCCTCCAGCTCGCGCGCGATCTTCAAGAATCCCAAGGGCGCGGGGCTGAATATCTTCATCACCCCGGCAGTCATGGTGACGGCGAGCAGCCAGAGCAGCGGCCCCACCGTCACCCAAAGGTAGCGGGCCCGGCCCATCTTGATCAGCACCGTGGTGCCCAGCGCCAGCGCAATGACCCCGAGCAGCTGGTTCGCGATGCCGAAAAGCGGCCAGAGGGAGTTGATGCCACCGAGCGGATCGACCACGCCCTGGTACAGGAACCAGCCCCATGCGCCCACGAAAAGCAGCGTCGCCAGGGTGTTCGCCACCCATGAGCGCGTCTCCCCCAGCGGCGCCCACACGGCTCCGAGCGCGTCCTGCACCAGGAACCGCCCGATGCGGGTGCCGGCGTCGATCGTCGTCAGGATGAACAACGCCTCGAACATGATCGCAAAGTGGTACCAGAGCGACAGCGCCACCTTGCTGCCGGTCACACCGGCGAACATCTTCGCCATGCCGACGGCAAAGGTGGGCGCCCCGCCCGTCCGCCCCACCATCGTCTTCTCGCCCACACTCGCGGCCAGCGCCGCCATGTCAGCCGGGGTCACCGGATAGCCGAGCGCCGTCACCCTCGCCGTCACCGCCTCCGTCGTCCCGGCGACGTTGATCGCAAAATACTGGCCGGGCTCCATCGCGCAGGCCGCGATCAGCGCCATCACCCCCACCCCCATCTCCGTGACCATCGCCCCGTAGCCGACCAGCCGGATATGTGATTCGCGCTCCAGCAGCTTGGGCGTCGTCCCGCTCGCCACGAGCGAGTGAAACCCCGACACCGCCGCGCAGGCGATCGTGATGAAGCAAAACGGAAACACCGGGCCGGCAAACACCGGGCCGCTGCCGTCGATGAACTTCGTCAGCGCCGGCATCTTCAGCCCCGGGGCGAGCGCCAGCACCGCCACGCCCAGCGCCGCCACCGTGCCGAGCTTCATGAACGTGCTGAGGTAATCGCGCGGTGCCAGCAGCAGCCACACCGGCAACACCGAGGCGGCCAGGCCGTAGCCCATCAGCCACCACACCAGGGTCGTCGCCTTCAGCGTGAACAGCCCCTCCCAACCGGAGCCGGGCACAAACCGGCCGATCCATACGGCCGCCAGCAGGCCCAGCACGCCGAGCATACTGACCGCCGCCAAGCCGCACCCCGACGGGCCCGCCGCCCGCAGGCCCAGGCCCATGGCCAGGGCGATCGGCATCGTCGCCGCGATCGTGCAGAGCCCCCACGGGCTCTCTGCCAGCGCCTTCACCACCACCAGGCCCAGCACCGCCAGCAAAATGACCATGATCGCCAGGATGCTCGTCTGCGCGGCCGCCCCGGCGACAGGCCCCGCCTCCTCGCGCACGATCTGCCCGAGCGACTTTCCGCCCCGGCGGACGGAGCAGAACAGGCTGACCGAATCATGCACCGCCCCGCCCAGCGTGGCCCCCACCAGCATCCAGAGCAGACCGGGCAAAAAGCCGAACTGGGCCGCCAGCACCGGACCAACCAGCGGGCCGGGCCCGGCGATGGCCGCAAAATGGTGGCCGAACACCACCCACCGGTTCGTCCGCACATAATCCTTGCCGTCCGCGCGGACCTCCGCCGGCGTCGCCCGCCGCTCGTCGAGCGTCAGCACCTTCGCCATCAGCCAGGCGGAGTGAAACCGGTAGCCGAGGGCGAAGACGCACAGCGTCGCCACCACCATCCAGAGCGCGTTGACCGGCTCGCCCCGCGACCAGGCGAGCACGCCCAAGGCGACCGCGCCCAGCGCGCCGACGGCGCACCAGAGGACAAGACTCAGCCAACCGAAATGTTTGCGTGGCTCCATGCGTGGACAGGAGTGGGGAATGCCGGGCAGGCTACGACTAAACTCCTCAGGCGCTACTCAAAAACCAGGCCGCCCGGACCCGGGACGAGGTCTGCTTTACGGGTGCAACCTGCCGCCGTTTCTGGTTGTCTGCCCGCCCATGAGCCGCTTCGTCCCAGCTCCCGGCCGCCACCACGCCATGACCTGCGCCCGGTGCGGGCGCAGCGGCCTCAGGCTCCCCCGCCTCTCCCTGGGCCTCTGGCACAATTTCGGCCACGCCGACAAGCGGCCCGGCCAGCGCGCCTTGCTCCGCCGCGCCTTCGACCTCGGCATCACCCACTTCGACCTCGCCAACAACTACGGCCCGCCACCCGGCGCGGCCGAGGACAACTTCGGGAAAATCCTCCGCACCGACTTCGCCGCCCACCGCGACGAGCTGATCATCTCCACCAAGGCCGGCTACACCATGTGGCCCGGTCCCTGCGGCGAAGGCGGCTCCCGCAAACACCTCCTCGCCTCGCTCGATCAGAGCCTCCGGCGGCTGGGCCTTGACTACGTCGACATCTTCTACTCCCACCGGCCCGACTACGACACCCCGCTCGAAGAAACCATGGGGGCCCTCGCCGAGGCCGTGCGCTCCGGCCGCGCCCTCTACGCCGGCATTTCCAGCTACGACGCCCCGCGCACCCGCGAGGCCGCCGCCCTCCTCCGCAGCCTCGGCGCACCCCTGCTTATCCACCAGCCCGACTACAACCTGCTCAACCGCTGGGTCGAACCGGAGCTGCTGCCCGCCCTCAGCGAGCTCGGCGTCGGCTGCATTCCCTTCTCTCCGCTTGCCCAGGGCCTGCTCACCAATCGCTACCTGCAAGGCATCCCCGCCGACTCCCGGACCGGCGAGCCCGGCGGCTTTCTCCAGGCCGCCCACGTCACGCCGGCAGTGCTCGCCAAGGTGCGCGCCCTTGACGCCATCGCAAAAAACCGCGGTGCCACCCTCGCCCAGCTCGCCGTGCTCTGGCTCCTGCGCCGCCCGGAGGTCACCACCGTGCTCCTCGGTGCCAGCAAGGTCAGCCAGATCGAGGACATCCACGCCAGCCTGCCCCAGCCTCCGCTGGCCGGTGACGAGCTTGCCGCCATCGAATCCGCCCTGCGGTAGTTTGGAATCCGGCATCATTTTCGCTGCTGACCCCGATCTGCTCCAGCCCCCCCCGGCCGCAATTCCCCGGCTGGCGGGCTTTCCGGCGCCACACCGGTCTGCCTGTCCATAACCCGACGCCCCCTCGGTCGCCGTCCCGCCCGGGAGGCGGACCGGCCGCAAAGCCCCGGCAGTAACACCCGTGGCAGAAAATCCTTGCACGAGGGAGGCAGCCCCCTAACTTGCCGGACTCCGTGCTGGGTCCCCATCGTCTAGCCCGGTCAGGACACCACCCTTTCACGGTGAGAACCGGGGTTCGAATCCCCGTGGGGACGCCAACTAGCGTAGGTTTACAAGTATCTGTTAGAGATGAGGTTGAGGCTCGTGTTACGAACCTAACCTCTTACGTCACGTCTGATCGAGCATACCTCAACTATGCTCGGCAACTTTCTGATGGGCAAGAAATCGACGAAAATGTTCAGAAAGTCCCTTTTCAAAAACCTCCGGCACCGGATACGAGGGATGTGGCCCTTCGTTCCAAACCCATCTCCATCAGCACGCGGAAAACCCCCGCGGGCAATGTGACGTATCGGGTGACCGGAACCCCTTCGCCCGGAGGCAAGCAGCGAAAGTTTGATACGACGGACTACGAGGCCGCAGAAGCCCAGCGCCAGATCTGGGAGGAGCAGAGGATGAGAGGGAATTCGGCCAGCCGGCCGAAACCAACCTATCTAACACTCGTGCAAATACGCGAGGCGGAGGCCATCGTCGAAATACTGAAGGCCGAAACACTCTCACCGATGGAGGCCGTGAAGCTCGGCCTAGAGGCGCATCGGGCGTTGAAAACTGCGGCGCCACAAAACTGCCTGGCGACCACCGACTACGAAACGGGTTTCGCTAGCTTCCTAGCCGATACCAAGGATCATGTCAGCGACGCCCAATACGCAACCTACCGGCAACGGGGCGAACGCTTCGGCGCCTTCATCGGCCACAAGAAACCCATCGCTTCAGTTACCGAGCAAGTCATGAAGAACTGGCTTGGGACCGCCAAAGCCAAAAACGGCGGCCCCATTTCCAGGAAAACCTGGAATAACCTGTTCGGGGACGTTGCGGCCGTCTTCAATTATTTCGTCCGGAAGGGGTTGTCCAGCGCCGATTAGGTTTCGAGGTCAGCGCCAACTAGAATCCGTGTCGGATGGGGGCGTTGCCTCACAGCAAATGTTACCTGAGGTGGTCCTTGCTTCGTCACACGATGTTCGTGAGCAACTGGGATGAGCTCCG
>CAISJA010000490.1 GCA_903885525.1 uncultured Opitutaceae bacterium | reverse complement strand
CGGAGTTTACCATCACCATCATCACCCGCATGGCGACGCTGGCGCACTAAGGGCGCCCGCATCAGCGCAACTTCCACCCATGCGTGCAGACGGAACCAGACGCCGGTCGGACCTGACCGCCCGGCCGGGCCGGGTGGGGGAGGGCGGAGCATGAGTTTGGGCTATCTTGTCACCTGGATGATGGTATTTTTGCGCGGCATCGGCGTGGTGCTGCAGATTCCGGTCATCGGCAACAGTCATCCTCCCGTGGCTCTGCGCCTGGCCATGTCCCTCTGCCTGGCCACCCTCCTGGCCGGCTTGGTGCCCCCGGCCAGCCTGCCGGACGACGTGTGGAGCCTCGCCTTTGCCTCGGCCGGAGAAGTGCTGCTCGGTCTGGCCATGGGATTTGTCGGCCGGATGGCGATTTTCGCGGTGGAGATGGCCGGGCGGATCATTTCCTCGGAGGTCGGCCTCTCCGCGGCACCAGGCTTCGGCGCGCCGGAAATGAGCTCCGAGCCGGTGGCGGCCTGCCTTGCTGCGTTCGCGGTCGTACTGTTCTTTCTTTTCGGAGGCCACCTGATGATGATCAGTGCCTTTGCCCGGAGCTTCTCCCTGGCGGCTCCGGGGGCACCGGCCTTGTCCGGCCAGGCGGTCGAGGTGATGATCAAGTCGGCCGCACAGGTGATCGAGCTGGGCCTGCGGATGAGCGCGCCCTTCATCGCCCTCAACTTCCTCGTCAACCTGGCCTTCTCGGTCCTCAGCCGCGCCGTGCCCCGGATGAATGTCTTTGTCGTCAGTTTTTCCCTTCGGGTCATGTTCGGATTGGGGTTGCTGGGCGGGGCCGGGGCTCTGCTCGCCCGCTACCTCTATCTGGAGTTTGGCGAGCTGCCGGTGCGGATGCTGCAACTGCTGCCCGTCCGGTAGCGGTGGCCGCAGGCGAGGCCGTATGGGGCAATATTTGCCGGCTTCATCCCCAGGCCAAAACCCCCGCGATTGAATTGGTCCAAGCCAGGTCTTAGATATTTTTAAATGCTTTTGGTCCAATGTATAACGGACGCATAACCGGCCTTGGCATCGGCGTTGCTGTTTGTGGGCCAGCACACCTATGGCCGAGCACGACAGCGATCAAAAAACCGAGCAGCCGACTGAGAAGCACCTCAGCGAAGCGTTGGAGCGAGGCCAGTTTGCCAAGACCCCGGAAATTTCGGTCATCCTGATGTTGGGCGCGGTTCTGGGAGTGCTGGCCTTCACTTCCCGGACCACGGCGGAAAGCGTGATGGAATACGCCGCGACGATGTTTGTCCGGTATCCCACGATCCAGCTGGCACCCGATACGGTGGGGACCCAGCTCGGGGAATGGATGATCGCGACCAGCGCCGCCGTCGGACCGATCCTGGCCGCCTGCGTGGTGGCGGCGCTCATCTCCAGCGGCCTCCAGAGCGGCTTCAATCTCACCCCGAAAGTTCTGACCTTCAATCTCGACCGCCTCGATCCCTCGGCCGGCTTCGCCCGGGTCTTCTCCAAGGGCGCGCTGGTCCACAGCGGACTCGACCTGCTCAAGCTCCTCGCCATCGGGACGGCGCTCTATGCCGGCGCCCGCACCCTGTTGGAGGATCCGCTCTTTTCCGCCCCGGTTGAGGCCGGCTACCTTGGGCGTTTTTTAAACTCGGCGACCATCGCCTTTGTCAGCCGCCTGCTCCTTTCCCTCGGCGTGATTGCCGCCCTCGGCTATGCTTGGGAGAAATTCAAGACGCACCGCGATCTCATGATGACCCGGGAAGAGGTCAAGGACGAGCGGCGCCAGTCCGAGGGTGATGCCCTGGTCAAGGGCGCGATGCGCCGCATGGCCCGCCGGCTGATGCAGCGCCAGATGCTGGCGGCCGTGGCCACGGCCGATGTCGTGGTCACCAATCCGACCCACTTCGCCGTGGCCCTGAAATACGAACGCGGCAAGGACAAGGCCCCGGTCGTCCTAGCCAAGGGCGAAAACCGTTTTGCCCGGCGTATCAAGACCCTCGCTGCGGAGCATGGCGTGCCGATGGTCGAGAACAAGCCGGTGGCCCGGCTGCTCTATTCCGTGGGCAAAGTCGGCGACACCATCCCGAGCGAGCTCTACCAGGCCGTCGCCGAGATTCTCGCCGTGGTCTACCGCACCCACCGCTACTATTTCCACGAACTGAAGACCCGCCGGCTGGGAGGAGCTGCCTAAGCCATGCCGGTCAGCTCCAACAGTTATATCACCCGCCTGCTCGCGCGCGCCGACCTGCTCTTCGCGATCGCGCTGTTTGTCACCATCCTCCTGCTGGTGATGCCGGTGCCGCCGTTCCTGATCGACATGCTGCTGGCCCTCAACATCGGGCTCTCGCTGCTGGTGCTGCTCGCCATCGTCTACGTCAAGGATCCGCCGGAGTTCTCGGGCTTTCCGACGATGCTGCTGGCCCTCACGCTCTTCCGCCTCGCGCTCAACATCAGCTCGACCCGCCAGATCCTCTCCACCGGCTATGCGGGCCACATCATCGACGCCTTCGGCCACTTTGTCATCCAGGGCAACTACATCGTGGGCGCGGTCGTGTTCCTCATATTGGTGGTGATCAACTTTGTCGTGATCACGAAGGGCGCCGGGCGCATCGCCGAGGTCAGCGCCCGCTTCACCCTCGATGCCCTCCCGGGCAAGCAGATGGCCATCGATGCCGAGCTGAATGCCGGCATCATCGATGAGATCACCGCCACCACCCGGCGCGTCAAGGTGCAGAAGGAGGCCGATTTTTACGGCGCGATGGACGGCGCCTCCAAATTCGTGCGCGGCGACGCGGTGGCCGGCATCCTGATCACCCTCGTCAATGTCCTCGGCGGTTTCGCCATCGGCGTCTTCCAGATGGGCCTGTCCCTCGGCGAATCACTGCAGAAATTCACCCTCCTCTCGATCGGTGACGGCCTCGTCTCCCAGATCCCCGCCCTGATCATTTCCATCGGCGCCGGCCTCCTCGTCACCCGCGCCTCGGACAACAACAACCTCGGCACGCAGATCACCGGGCAGATCATCCGCTACCCCCGTGCCCTCGGTATCGCCGCCGGGTGCATGACGGTGTTCGCGCTCATGCCCGGCATGCCGATGCTCCCCTTCCTGAGCCTGGCGGCGCTGGCCGGCTTCATGTCGCGCACCCTGAAAGAACAGGAAACCGCCCCGGCGGCGGCCGCGACGGGGGCCGGCCGCGCCAGCCGTGGCGCCGCG
>CAISJA010000489.1 GCA_903885525.1 uncultured Opitutaceae bacterium | reverse complement strand
CATGGTAGCTGCTCATCGCCAGCTTGAAGATGCCGGCGATCAGGTCGGCCACGTAGCAGAAGCTGCGCGTCTGGGAGCCGTCGCCGAACACGGTGATCGGCTCGTTCTTGAGCGCCTGCGAGATGAACGCCGGCACCACGCGTCCGTCGCGCGGCCGCATGCGCGGGCCGTAGGTGTTGAAGATGCGGACGATGTGGCTGTTCACGCCGTGGAAGCGGTGATAGGCCATCGTCATCGCCTCGGCGAAGCGCTTCGCTTCGTCATAGACGCCGCGCGGGCCGATCGGGTTGACGTGGCCCCAGTAGCCCTCGGGCTGCGGGTGGACCTGCGGATCGCCGTAGACCTCCGAAGTGCTGGCCTGAAAGACCCGCGCCTTCACGCGCTTGCCGAGGCCGAGGCAGTTGATCGAGCCCATGACCGAGGTCTTGATGGTCTTGATCGGGTTGTACTGGTAGTGCGGGGGCGAGGCGGGGCAGGCGAGGTTGTAGATCTGGTTCACCTCGTACTTGAAGGGGTCGATGATGTCGTGCCGGACAAATTCGAAGGCCGGGTTGCCCTGGAGGTGGGCGAGGTTGGACTTGGACCCGGTGAAGAGGTTGTCGAGGCACACCACCTCATGGCCGTCCTGGAGCAAACGGTCGCAGAGGTGGCTGCCGAGGAAGCCGGCTCCGCCGGTGACAAGAATGCGCATGGAGATATTCGATTGGGGGTGCTGGATTTTCGATTGCCCCCGGGTATGACCCGCAGGGAGTTGAATCGGCTAGCGGCCAGCCAGCTTGAGGAGCGGAGATCGAAAATCGAGATTTGAAAATCAAAATCCGCCTGGAGCAAATTTCGCGTGAGCAACCGCCACGGACTGTCCCGATCACCCGGAGCGGCTCCGTCGCAGCCGAAGACCAGGCAGGGTTACCCACGAATGGACCCAAATTGACACGAATCGGGTTGGGATTGCATCGGTGACCATCGGTGGCGCCAGCCGCGCTGTTCCGGACTGGGCCGCCTCCCCTACTACTTCAGGTTTTGGCACCGCCAATACCTCCTGCTTCATAGCGCGCGATCCAGGCGCGATGCCAGGGCCCGTAGTCGCCGGCCTCGAGGTGCGCCCGGACCTGGGCCATCAGGTCGAGATAGAAATGGATGTTGTGGAGGGTGAGAAGGGTGCTGGCCAGAATTTCGTTGGCCATGACGAGGTGCCGCAGGTAGGCCCGGGAGAAATGGCGGCAGGCGTAGTTGTCCAGCCCCTCGACCAGCGGACGCGGGTCGGCCCGGTAGCACTCGTTGCGCAGGTTGATGACGCCGTCCGGGGTGAAAGCGGCGCCGTTGCGGCCCACGCGGGTCGGATGCACGCAGTCGAACATGTCCACCCCCAGCGCCACCATCTTCAATATCTGCGGCGGGGTGCCGAGGCCCATCGTGTAGCGCGGCTTGCCGGCCGGCAGGAACGGTGTGGTGGCGGCCACCTGCTTGAGCATCTCCGGCTCCGGCTCGCCCACGCTGACGCCGCCGACGGCATAACCCGGGAAATCCAGCGCCGCCAGTGTCTCGGCCGCCTCGCGCCGGAGGTCGTCAAAGGTCGAGCCCTGGGCGATGGCAAAGACGTGGTGGCCGGAGGCCAGGAAGCCGTTGTCGGTGGCGATCTGCCGGCACTCCTGGGCCCAGCGGTAGCTGCGGTCGACGGCCCGGCGGCATTCCTCCCGCGTGCAGGGCCAGGGCGGGCACTCGTCGATCACCATCGCGATGTCCGAACCGAGATCGGCCTGGATCGTCATGACCTCGCGGGGACCAAGGAAGAGCTTGGTGCCGTCCAGGTGGGACTGGAAGGCAATGCCGTCGTCGCGGATGTCGCGCAGCTTGGCGAGGCTGAAAACCTGAAAGCCCCCGCTG
>CAISJA010000488.1 GCA_903885525.1 uncultured Opitutaceae bacterium | reverse complement strand
GTTTCAGCACCGCCAGCGCCATGTTCAGGCCTGAATTCGTCTCCACCTCCACCCTGACTGTCACCCAACCCTTGCTCCGTGATTTTGGTTTCGCCGCCAATCTGGCCGAGGTGGCGGCGGGTCGCGTCGCGCCCGAAGCCCTGGAGAGCAACGCCGCCATCTTCGCCCGCTATGGCCAGGGTCTGCCCGCCCACCTGCGGCCGGCCGCGGACAAATTTCAGCACAAGGTTGCGGGCAAACCCATCCATCACCGGAAACACGGCGAGACGGTGGCCATCCATGATCCGGTCCACACGCTCTTTCTTGTCCCCGGCACCGGCCCCAACCGCGGGCTGCCCGGCAATTACCTGCATGGCATGATCGTCGAGCATGGCCCGGCCGCCTGGTCGGTGCATCTCCACGACAGCGACGACGGCGCGGCGGTCTGCGACGTCTCCTCGCTCGCGGAGGGAGCGGCCAAGGTACAGGAACTGATCGGGAGTGCCCCCTTTCATCTCCAAGAACTCGAGGGCCTGGGTTTCAAGCTGCTCTGAACCAGGCGCGGGGAGGACGAAGTCCGCCACGAGCGGGCCTCGCGCCAGCCTCATCCGGAGCGAGAGCGGCTTGGTGGCCGCTGCGCTCTTTCGCAAGGTGCCGGCTGCAGGAGCCTGCCCGCTCCCGCTGGCACGCCATGACCTGGGTAACGGCGGTCCGCGCCTCGCGCCGGCTGCCTAGCCCGCCCGAAAAACGCCGGTGGAGCGCGCCGGCGGCACGCTCCATCCCTCGGCCGGACTTCGCCTCCCCGCGGATCAGCGGTTCAGGCTCATGAGAAACTCGGCGTTCGTCTTCGTCTTCTTCAGGCGCTGGATCAGCATGTCGAGCGAATCGGCCGCGGGCACCCCCTGCATGGCCCGCCGCAAACCGTAGATGCGGGCAAGCTCGTCGGGATGATAGATCAGCTCCTCCTTGCGGGTGCCGGACTTGTCGATGTTCAGCGCGGGGAAGATGCGCTTGTTCACGAGATCGCGGTCGAGGTGCAGCTCCATGTTGCCCGTGCCCTTGAACTCCTCGAAAATTATCTCGTCCATGCGGCTGCCGGTGTCGACCAGTGCCGTGCCCAAGATGGTGAGGCTGCCGGCCCCCTCGATGTTGCGGGCCGAACCGAAGAAGCGTTTGGGCTTCTGCAGCGCCGTCGCCTCCAGGCCGCCGGACATGATCTTGCCGGAGTTGGAGGCCAGCGCGTTGTACGCCCGCGCCAGGCGGGTGATGGAGTCGAGCAGGATCACGACCTGCTCGCCCTGCTCCACGAGCCGGCGGGCCTTCTCGATGACCATCTCGGCGCAGTGCACGTGGCTCTCCGGCGTTTCGTCGAAGGTCGAGCTGATGACCTCGCCCTGGCAGTGGCGGCGGAAGTCCGTGACCTCCTCGGGACGCTCGTCCACCAGCAGGATGATCAGCCGGGCGGCGGGGGAGTTGGCGGCCACGGAATTGGCGATGTTCTGGAGGAGGATGGTCTTGCCGGTGCGCGGCGGGGCCACGATCAACCCGCGCTGGCCGAAGCCGATCGGGGTGATGATGTCCACCATGCGCATCGACACATCCTTCGCGCCGGGCTGCTCCAGCCAGATACGTTGCAGCGGGTAATACGGCGTCAGCTCCTCGAAGGGCTGGACCGCCGCAATGGCGGCGGGATCACCGCCCATCACCTGGCGCAGCCGCACCACGGCGGGACAGCGGTCGTTCCCCTGCGGAGCCTGCACCTGCACCTCCAGCTGGTGGCCGCGCTTCAGGCCGAACTTGCGGATGAAGGTTTCGGGGACGAAAGCGTCCTCCGGGTAGAGCCGGTAATTGACATCGGCGTGGACGATGAAGCCATGACCGCGATCGGTCAGATCCAGCCAGCCGAGATCGCACAGCGGCACCTTGTGTTCCGCCGCGCCGGCAAAGATTGCCGCCAGCAGTTGCTTGCGGTTGGGCACGCCCTCCAGCTTGGCCCCGAATTCACGGGCTTTCGCCACCAACTCAGCATGGGACAAGGCATAGAGCTTATTCAGCCAAAGGGGCTCGGTGCTGGCCGGGCCGATTTCACCGGCGAGGGTTTCGAGGGCGGCCAAGTCCTGAAACCGGGCCGGATCGGGCAGGTCCCCGTAGTGCACCTCCTGCTTGGGCGGCAAGGGCTGGGCCGGGTATTTGGGTCCGCCACCGCCGCCGCCGCCGCCGCCGCCGGCGTTGGGATGCTTGTTCCATTTGCCGCCGCCGCGAAATTTCTTGTCGCGCCACCGGCCGAATTTTCCCCCGCCGGGCTGGAATTGCTGGCCGCCGCCGCCTTCGCCGGCAGGGGTGCCTTGCCCATAGGACTCGCCACCTGCTGGAGTGCCGGCCGGAGCTTCCGTTGCCGGGGCTTGGTCGGGCGCGGGCGCATAAACCGGAGCCGGAGCAGGAGCGGGAGGCGCAGCTGCAGCGGCCGGAGCTGCCGGCTCTTCGACTCGCTCCACCGGAGCGGACCTGCTGGGGGCTGTTTCTGT
This sequence comes from uncultured Opitutaceae bacterium, assembly GCA_903885525.1. GTDB lineage: Bacteria > Verrucomicrobiota > Verrucomicrobiia > Opitutales > Opitutaceae > Didemnitutus. Next base: position 2,507 of record CAISJA010000488.1, on the reverse strand, counting down.
GTTCGTCGCGGGGGCGGGCGGGGAGGCCTCGTCGCCACCGGCCCGGGCGGACTTGGCCGGTTTGGCCCCCTTGGCGCGGTAAAGCCGGGAACGGGTACGGGGAGCGCGCTTCTTTGGGGCGGATTCGGCGGTATCGCTGCCGGAAACGGCGCGTTCATTTTCCTCGGAGGAGGGCGAAGGGACTTCCATAAATTTAACGATCAGGTTGATGGGTGGGAGGGGGCCGCTGGACGAGGAGGCTGACCTGTTCGCGCAAAAAGCCGGGGGTTCCGTCGTTGAGGAGAACAAAATCAGACAACTCGCACTTCCGGGCCAGGGGCCATTGCCGGGCCAGCCGTTGGCGGGCGAGATCGGGCGGAAAGCCACGTTTCTCCAGCCGCTGCAGTTGCAAGCCGGAGTCTGTGGCGACGCAGACGGTGAAATCAAACCAATTCTCCATACCCTTCTCAAAGAGCAACGGCACCTCGACGATGAATTTTTCGTTCCTCGCCCCGGCCAGCACCGCCTGCCAACGGGCCCGCAGGCGCGGGTGCAACAAATCCTCCAGCCAGGCCAACGCCTGGTGATCCGCAAACACCACCGCCGCCAGCCGGTCGCGCCTGATCCGCCCGTGCCCGTCCGCCACCCCGGTGCCGAATTTCTCCCGGATCAGCGCCATCACCGCCGAGTCGGTCAGAAGCTCGTCGCGGACCACCTGGTCGGCATCCAGCCGCCGAAAGCCATGTTCGGCAAAAAACGCGGCGGCCGTGGATTTGCCACAGCCCATGCCTCCCGTCAGTCCAACAATCAGGTTCGAGCCCAAGGCCATGTGTGGGGCGATACCATGAGTTTGCCCCGGGTGCGCGCAAATCAATTTCATGCCTACGAAAGGCCGGGGCTTGTTTCGCGTCCTGCGACACCGCCGCCGCCGGCCCGCGGCCGCCCGGCTGATTTCGCATGGCCGGGGCTGGACAAACTCCCTGGGGGACGGCATGCTGCCGCCCAGTCACGGGCCAAACCAACTCCGCCTGCCAACCGGTACGCAGTATCTCGCGGCAATCGCCCGGCCTCGGTCGGCGGATTTGGTGCATATCAAACTCCCCCCCCCGCGTTCGGTTACATGCTAGCCACCATCTGCTCGGCGGCCCTTGCGGGCATCGACGCCGTGCCTGTCCAGGTCGAGGTCAACACCGGCGAGTCCGGCGAACCGCGGCTTTTTCTCGTCGGTCTCCCCGACGCCGCCGTCAAGGAATCGGACGACCGCGTGTTTTCCGCCCTCAGCAACTCCGGCTTCCGGATGCCGCGCACCCGCACCACCATCAACCTCGCCCCGGGCGGCTTGCGCAAGGAGGGTGCCATGTACGACCTGCCCATCGCACTCGGCCTGCTCGTGGCCAGCGGCCAGATGCCGGCCACCGTGCCCGAGGATTGTCTCGTGGCGGGGGAACTCAGTCTGTCCGGTGCCACCCGCCCGGTCAAAGGCGGACTGGCCATCGCCGTGCTGGCCCGTTCCCTCGGCAAGCACACCCTCCTGCTCCCGCGCATCACCGCCGAGGAAGCCGCCCTGGTGGAGGGTGTCACGGTCCACGCCGTCGACTCCCTCGACCAGACCGTCCGCTTCCTGAACGGTGAGATCACCCTCCCGGCTGTGCCCGCCCTCGCACCGGAACCGCGCACCGGTACGGCCGAGGACGCCCTCCTCGATTTTTCCGAAATCAAGGGCCAGCACGCCGTGCGTCGCGCCGTCGAAGTGGCGGTGGCCGGAGGGCACAACCTGCTGATGATCGGGCCGCCCGGCTCGGGCAAATCGATGATCGCAAAACGCCTCCCGACCATCATGCCGCCGCCCTCCCTCGAAGAATACCTCGATATCCTGCGGATCCATTCGGCCGCCGGCCAGACGCTGGCCGGCCAGCTCCACCACCTGGGCCGGCCCGCCCGCGCCCCGCACCACACCATCTCGGATGTCGGTCTCCTCGGCGGCGGCACCATTCCCGGTCCGGGCGAAATTTCCCTCGCCCACCATGGCGTGCTGTTTCTCGATGAACTGCCGGAGTTCAGACGCTCCGCTCTCGAGGTGCTGCGGCAGCCGCTGGAGGACGGCCACGTCACCATCTCGCGCAGCGCCGGGAAAATCACCCTCCCTTGCAGCTTCATGCTCGTCGCCGCGATGAATCCCTGCCCCTGCGGTTATCTCGGCGATCCGCGGCACGAGTGCCGCTGTTCGCCCGCACAAATCCAGCGTTACCGTGCCCGGATCAGCGGCCCCCTGCTCGACCGCATCGACCTGCACATCGAGGCCCCTGCGCTTTCGTTTGCCGAACTTCGCTCCCAGCGCCCCGGCGAATGCTCCGCCACCCTGCGCGCCCGCGTCGAGTCCGCGCGCGCCGTCCAACGCGACCGCTTTGCCGGTTCCCGGATCTCTGCCAATGCCCGCATGTCGCCGGCCCAGCTCAAGCGGCACTGCCCCCTCGACTCCACCCTAGGCGACCTGCTGCAACAAGCCATGGAACAGCTCTCGCTCTCCG
>CAISJA010000487.1 GCA_903885525.1 uncultured Opitutaceae bacterium | reverse complement strand
GGCCAGCACCTCGGCGATGGAATGGGATGCACCGGCGCTGAGGTTGAAGGTGCCGGTGAGCCGGCGGGCGACAACCTGTCCGAGTCCGGAGAGGAAGTCGGTGTAGTAGAGAAAGTCCTTCCGGGCGCTGCCATCGCCCCAGAGGCTGAGCGGGATGCCTTCCATGGCGCAGCGCAGGGCATGGGGGATGATGCCTTGCGCCCGGCCGCGGGGCACGGGATAGCCGTAGGGGTTTGAGATGCGGAGGATGGTGCACGGCAGTCCGCCGCGCGCGGCGTGGGCCACGAGTTCCTCGGCCGCGACCTTGGCCCGGCCGTAATGGCCGAGGGGCTGGCAGGGGTCATCCTCGCGGCTGGCGCGGGCCGGGGCGTTGCCGTAGACGGCGCCACCGGTGGAGAAAAAGACGAAATGCAGCCGCCCGGGCTGCGGGGCGGCTGACATCGCCGCCAGCAGGCGTTCCAGAGCCGGCAGATCGTGCTCCCACTCGCTGCGCGGGTGTTGCTCCGAGGTGGCGGGCAGGGTGCTCCAGGCCAAGTGGAGCACGGTGGCGGCGGCGGGGAAGGCGGCGGGGGACTGCAAGGTGCCGAGGGGATGGAAGCCCGCGCCGGGTGTCCGCGAATACAAGGAGACTTCATGGGCCGGGGCCCGGAAATAGTCCGCGATGAGGGAAGCCAGGCGGCCACGACCACCGGTCACAAAGAGGCGCTGCGGCTCGGTCAGCATGTCTCAGGAAATTGCCAGCGAGAGGTAGAACTTGGCAAGCGCCTCCGCGCTGCGGCGCCAGTTGAAATGCCGGGCGGCAAAGGCGGCGGCTCCGCGGCCGAGACGCTCCGCCAGTGCCGGATCCCCGCGCAGCGCGCGCACGGCCTCCGCAATCCCCGCGGCGTCCGCGCGCTCGAGGACATAGGCATCGACCCCGTGGCGGACCAGCGTCCCGAGATTGGTCCGGGGCAGCACGACGGGCCGGCCCAAGGCGAAGAATTCCGGCAGCTTGGAGGGGAAGCGATAGTCGTTAAAGGCGTTGGCCGAGCCCGGTTGCACGAAGATGTCGGCCAGCGCCAGCAGGGGGGCGAGGTGCCGGTGGTGCAGGATCTGGCCGAGGGACAGCACATGGGGGGCGACGTCGGCGGCGAGTGCGCCGAGGAAATCAACCGCGTCGAGGCCGGTGCGGATCAGCGTCACGGGGTGGCCGGTGCGGTTGAGCGCCAGCACGGCGGCGTAGAGCTCGCGCACCTCGGCCATGTTGGCGGCATGCACGTTGCCGTGGTAGAAGAGGACGGTGGTGCCCGCGACGGGATCAAGAATCCGGCGGAAGGCGTCGGGACGCGGCCGCGGGAAGAAGCTGCGGGGGTCGGCGGCGGGCCAGAGGGTGTGGCAGGGCCGGCCGACAGGGACGAATTCGCGCAGGCGCTCGGTGATGACCGTGATGCCATCCGCGCTTGCGAGGAAGGCACGGCCGTGCCGCGGATGCGTGAGGTCGGCGGGCACGATCCGGTCGAGCTCCGCCTCCGGGAGCTGCGCCAGCTCGGGCCAGTCGCGCCCGAGCGTGAGGGCGAGCAGCTGGCGTTCATTGTCCTCCAGATGTACAAGCACCCGGGCGCCGTGCCGCCGACGCACCGTTTCGGTCAGCCGCCGGACATTCTCCCGGCTGGTCCAGGCATGGATGCAGTCCGGGCCGCGGCCGTCGGCAAACCGGTGATCCGTCGCGGCGGCATGCAGCAGGCCGCGGAAGGCCGGCTGCTCGTGGTGGGCGAGCGTGGCGAGATCATGCGTGACCGCCACGGCGCAGTCATGACCGGCGGCGGCGAGTTCGTTGGCAAGGGCGGCAACGTGCAGGGCGCTGTTGGCGGCGAAGCTGCCGGGCAGGATGAAAAGGACGTTGAGCCGGCGTTCCACGGGCGGGCGTGCCACCGGTCCTGGGGCGGGACACGCCGGGCGGTCCAGGGCCACGCGAGGCGCGGTCAGGTCGAGGTCCGGCCCGTGGTTTTCGTCCGTGGCGATGCTGAAGGTCACATTGGTCGGGCAGACGGCGATCCGGCCGTCTGCCAGCTCGGCCCTCACCCGCACGGGGCCGTGGCCGGCCACCAGAAAATCCTCGGAAGCAAACCCGGCGGTCGCGGCGTGCGCCACCGTGGGGAATAGGGCCGCGACATCGGAGCGCGGCCGGCCGATTTCGCAGGGGATCTCGCGATGGCCGTAGCGCAGGCTGAGCTTGCGCACCGGTTGGGCCGGATCGAGCGCCCAGCCACCGACCTTCACGCGGTCGGACAATATGCCCTCACGGATGGGTTCGTCCAGGGAGGCGAGAAACGGTGTGCGCTCCACGGCCAGGGTGAATGCTTTGAAGGGCAGCCAACCCGCGCCCGGCAACTCCGCTTCCAAGCGGGCGAGGTGCAGTCCGGCGGGCAAGCTGCCCTCCACGGTGAATCCACTGCCGGCGGCGGCGGGCTCATCCGGCAGAAGTTCGGGGACATCGGTCCGCGTCAGGCGGGACGACAGGGGAAGCGTGCCGGCCGCGGTGACAAGACGGATCGCCGGGGCCGCCGCGAGTCCTGCCGCGACACACCAGCCGGTGAGAAACACCTTGCCCCCGGGGGCGTACTGCGGGCGGGGTGTCTCGATCTCGCCGTGGAGCTTCGGGGCGCTCATGCCCGGTGGCAGCTTCATCGGCCGGCCAGGGCGCGCAGCCAGGCGGTCCAGCGCCAGCTGCGGGAGGACTGCAAGGCGCGCAGCTCCGCGGCCAGCTGGCCGATCTGCCCGAGGCGTTTGGTGGATTCGGCCTGGAGCGCCGCCATTGCGGTTGCAAGCCGGGCGATGACATCGCCGCGCCCGGCTGATTCCTGCCGGACGGCGTCGAGGGCGGTGCGGGCGGAGGCCAGCTCCTGCTGGGTGTGCTGCTGCAGCGTGCGCAACTGTTCAAACTGGTCCTGCCAGCCGGCCAAGACCCTTTCCAGGTGGGAAGTTTCGTCGAGCTTCTGATCCGCCAGCGACTGGGCCGTCCGCAGGAGTTGTTCCAGCCCGGCCAGCCGGGGCATGAGGCTGTCGCGCTCATCCTCCAGCTCCATGATCCTGACCTGAGCAAGGATGAGCTGGTGGCGCAGCCGGCTGACGAGCTCGGACGGGTCCGGGATTTCGGGCTTCATCGTTGGCCGCCACTCAACGGGGTGCACGGGGGAATGTGAAGCCCATTCCCGGGCTGGGAGCCGGACTCTGTCCGGCCGGGCGAGTACGGGATTAGAGCCGGTAGCCGGCGGCAGCAGCGTCGTGGGCGAACATTTTGACGGTGTCGAGGGAAAGCGCGGTCAGGTCCATGCCGAGCAGTTTGGCCGCCTTGGCCAACACGTCGTGGGTGACGGTGACGATCTGGCAGCCGCTTTGCGCGGCCTGGAGGATATTGAGCACCTCGCGGACGCTGGCCCAGAGCAGCTCGGTTTGCGGCAGGCCGGCGAGCAAGTCGCCGGCAGTCCGCATAAGCGGCATGGGGTCGACGCCGGTGTCGGCGATGCGGCCGGCAAAGACGGATACCACGGAGGGGACCTGGGGCTGGAGCACGGCGGCCACGCTCCGGACCTGCTCCACCGTGAGGATGGCGGTGATGTTGAGCTGCACCCCCTCCGCAGCCAGTTCGCGAATCAGGGGGACGGAGGACTCGGACCGGGTGTTGGTGATGGGGATCTTTACATAGACGTTGCGGCCCCAACTGGCGATCCTGCGCGCCTGCCGCCGCATCTCGGGGAATTCGTCGGCGAACACCTCGAGGGAAATCGGCTTGGCCGTGACGGTTTGCAGGATTTCGCGTGCGAAGGCTTCATAATCGGCGATGCCCGCCTTTTTCATCAGGGTCGGGTTGGTGGTGAGTCCCTGGATGTAGGGCTGGCGGTAGAGATCAAGGATACCGGCTTGGTCGGCGCCATCGGCATAGATCTTGATCTTTAGCTCAGCGAGGGAGGGCATGGGGAGAATGAGCAATCAGGACCTGCGGCCGGCAAGGATAATTGGCACGGCCTCGATGAGCGAGCGGACGGTATGGTCCGGCCGGGTGCGCAGCTTCTCCTCGTATCCGAGGTCGATGAAAATGGTGCGGGTGCCGGCGCGCTGGCCGCAGGCAATGTCGCGCCAGCGATCCCCTACCATCCAGGACCGGCCCAGGTCGAGCCCAAGGGCGGTGGCGGCGTCGAGCAGCATGCCGGGCTCGGGCTTGCGCCGGCGGTTCTCCGGATGGGTCCGGCCCTGGCCGGGGGCATAGCAGACTTCGATGCGGGCGAGCTCCGGTACCCACTCGCGCAGCCGGACGTGCATGGCCTCGACCGTCTCACGCGACTGGAGGCCGCGGCCGACATCCGGCTGGTTAGTGGCCAGAACCAGCAGATAGCCGGCGGCGGCGAGCGTGCGGCAGGCCTCGGGCACACCCGGACAGAGTTGGAATTCCCCCAGTGCGGCCGGCGGGTACGGCCGGCCCTGGCGGACGACCGGGAGGTTCAGGGTGCCGTCGCGATCCAAAAAGACCGCGGGAAAGCCGGCGCGGGGCTTGGTTGCGCTCAGAGGGACTGGGAACGCTGCGGGCATCAGTTTTTCGCCGCGGGCGAAAAACTCTCCCACTTCGTCTGATGCAGCTTCAGGTCCGGGTGGGAGACGAAGAGGTGCCAGACCACGGCCTGGAAGGCCTCGCTGTGCGGCGTGGTGTGGTCCGGGTTGGCAGTGGGGATGATCACACAGGCGTCGGCGACGCGCGCGGTGTAGCCGCCATCCTTGCCGAGGATGCCGATGACCCGGGCTCCAACCTCCTTGGCCAGTTGCAGGGCGATGACCAGATTGGGGGAGACGTTTTTCTCCAGGCTGCCGCCGCCGACCGAGAGCACGAGGATGAGGTCCTGCGCGTTCAGTCGGGAGGTGCGCAGCCATTCGCTGAACACGCTGGCCCAGCCTTCGTCGTTGGTGCGGGCGGTGAGTTCGGAGACATTGTCGGTGGGGGCGTAGGCCTCGAAACCGCCGATTTTACGGAAGTCGTTTACGGCGTGCGAGGCGTTGGCGGCGCTGCCGCCCACACCGAGGATGAACAGGCGGCCCCCGCGGTCCCGGGCGGCGCGCAATTCGGCGACGCATCGCTCGCAATCGTCCGCGTTGAGTTGGGCGGCGATGGCGATGGTCTCCTGCAGGTGCTGGGCGGCGTAGGACATGGGAAGATCGGGAAGGAGGCGGCGGAGGAAACGAGACGGGGAGAGAGCGGAAATCAAGCATCGTTTCCCGGACCGGCCCGGGAGGGAGGGACGGTTTGGAGATACTCGTCAAGCTCACGCCAGCCGGCCGGGGAGCCGATTTCGTAGAAACGCCGGGTGATCTCGTGGCCAGCCAGTTCACCCCGGGCGCACAGCGAGGTCTGGAGATCCGCCAGATCGAGAGGCGTTCCGCGCGGGCAGCCGGCGAAGGCGGCGGCGGAGAAGACGCCGAGGCCGTAGTCGATGTGCCGCATCTCCGGCCGGCGGTTTTTCTTGTCGTAGACCCGGATGCGGCCGCCCTCGAACCAGACGTTGCTGGCGTCGTAACGCTCACGGTTTTCAAACACCGTCATCAGGCCCAGCCGGCCCGAGCCGAGGAAGCGGCGGCCCACCGCCTGATAGTCGACCGGCAGGTAGCTGTCGCCATAGAGGACGTAGAAGGCCGGGCCAAGGAGCGGCAGGGCCTGGAGGAGAGCGCCGCCGGTGCCGAGGAGTTTCGCCCCGTCGAAGGAATATTCGATCCGCACGCCCCAGTCGGAGCCGTCGCCGTAGTGTGTGACGATCTTCTCGCCGAGGTGGCCGACACAAAGCACGATGCGGGTCAGGCCGTTTTGCTTCAGCAGGCGGAGCTGGTGATGGAAGAAAGGTTCCCCGGCCACCTCGACGAGGAGCTTCGGGATTTTTTCCGTGACCGGGCGGAGGCGGGTGGCCAGGCCGCCGGCGAGGATGACGACGGGAAGAAGTGGGGAAGAGGGAGAAGACAAGGAAGACGGGGGAGACTCGGAAGACACTGGAGACGGAGAAGACGGGGATTAGCGGCCTTTAGCCTTACGATTGATTGTCGTGAAGATCGCCAGTTGCTCGCGGGCTTCCTGGCTCAACCAGGTTAGTTGGGATCGATCGCCTATTGCAGTGCGGGTACAAAGCTCCAGCCAATACTCGGTTTCAGAGGCTTCCTTGAGGACCACGGCGGTTTTATGGATATATTCATCACAGAATTTCGCCCGATTGGCTTCGCGATAATTTGAGCCAATGGAGGTGCCAGACTTGACCAACTGTCGCCCGATAACAGCTCCCGTTTCAGCTTTCGGCAAGGTGGTGACAAAACCTACAACCGCCACCGCGAAAACCAGCGTGGGCTCTTCCAGCAATCGGTTCTGCTCAAATTTATCCATCAGGGGGTGGTATTCTTAACTGAATTCATGTTCGGGATTCTTGAGCTCGCTGGGTCTTCCCTGTCTCGCATGCTTTTCGCAGACCATCTCCCCCTCTTTCAAGTCTCGCGTTCTTTACCATCTCGCGTTCTTCCGCCTAATTTTGCGCGACGACCTTGGTGCCCTCAAAATCGAACCGAAAGCGGACCTCCTGCAGCCCTTTTTCGCGCAAGGCATGGCGGAGCCGGGTCTTGTCCTCCGCGTAGAACATGAGGAACCCGCCGCCGCCGGCCCCAATGAGTTTGCCGCCCAGAGCGCCGTGCGACATGGCGTGGTTGTACCATTCGTTGATGCGGTCATTGCTCATGCCGGCGCTGCGGCTCTGCTTGTGCTGCCAATGCACATCCATCAGCCGGGCAAACTCGCCCAGGCGGCCGGCCTCGAGGGCGCGGAGCGACTGCCCCCCCAATTCCTTGGTGAAATGCAGATTTTCGAGCATCGCCCGGTCGTTTTGTTTCGAGCGGTCGTTCTGGTCCTTCAGGATGACCGAGGCGCTGCGCGAATAGCCGGTGAAGAAGAGCAGGAGATTGTCCTCAAGATTGAAGAGCGTCTCCTCGGCGATATGGCAGGGACGGTACTCGACCCGCCCGTCGGGGTGAAAGGTAAAGGCCGTGATGCCTCCGACGGCGGCGATGTACTGGTCCTGCTTGCCGATGGGTTCGCCGAGACGTTCGAGCTCAATGTGGCAGGCCTGCTCCGCCAGTTCGGCAGGGGAGAGAATATTTTTGCGATAGGTATGGAGCGCCTTGAGCAGGGCGGTGGTGAAGCTGCCGGAGGAGCCCAGCCCGGTGCCGCCGGGGATGTCGGCCATGGAGGTGAGCTCAAGATGCGGGTCGGTGGTGCCGGTAAGTTTCAGAGCCTCGCGCACAATGGGATGCTCGATGGCGTCCACCGACTGCACGCGCTCCATCTTGGAATACTTGACGATGATGTCCTGCTGGAAGGTGCGGTGCTGGGTGATGTAGACGTACTTGTCGATGGCTGCGGCCACGAGGAAACCGCCGTGCTCGCGGTAGTAGGAGGGAAGATCGGTACCTCCTCCACCGAGGGAAATGCGCAGCGGGGAACGGGTGATAATCATAGGGGAGGCGGCAAAGAGGCAGCTGGGTGGGGTCCGGCGAAGCCGAGACGCTCACGGGGCGGCGGTGCTCACAGGATAACCGCTCGAGCGGTAGATGGTTTCGACGATTTCGAGGGTGCGGATGGCATCGGCCAGGCCGGGGGACGGCGCGCGGTCGAGGCGGATGTCGTCGGCAAAGGCGGCCAGCTCCTGGGCCCACGAGCTGTCGCCCGCGGGGTATTCCCACACGGAGGTCTCGGGCGGTCCCATTTGCGGCAGCATCCGGTGGAATGTGCAGCGCTCGGGGCCGTAGCTGCCGCCGAGGCCGTCGAGGGCGATCTTGGCGTCGCGGCCGTAGAGTTCGAAGGAGAAAAGGTTCTTCCATTCCGTGCAGCTGACGTGCAGCCAGGCGGTCTGGCCGCGGGGGGTGCGCAGGGAGAGGAAGGCGTTGTCGTCGACCGGCATGTCCCAGAAGCAGGTGGCGGCGTGGCCGGCGACGGTGGCAAATTCACCGAGGAACCAGCCGGCCAGGTCGATGAGGTGCACGCCCTGGTCGATGAGTTCGCCGCCGCCGGACAGGGCGGGGTTGGCGCGCCACTCGCGGTCGTAGCCCTTGCGGCCGCCGTGGCCATAGCGGCCGCGCAGGAACATCATCGGGCCGAGCGCGCCGGCCTCAAAAAGCTCGCGCGCCTTCTGCAGGGCCGGGTGGAAGCGGTGGTTGTACCCGAGGCGCACCTTCACCCCGCTCCGGGTGGCGGCGGCCTGCACGGCGCGCAATTGGGCGGCATTGAGTGCTCCGGGTTTTTCGACCAGGACGTGCTTGCCGGCCTGGACGGCGGCGAGGGCGAGCGGGGCGAGGGCGCTGTTGAGGGTTGAGATGAGGCAGGCGTCAACCGCGGGGTCGGCGAGGGCGGCTGCCAGCCCAGACAGAGGCCGGCAACCCGGGTGGGCGGCGGCGAGGGCGGCGGCCCGGGTGGTATCGAGGTCACAGGCGTAGCGCAACTGGCCCGGCGGCAGTGCGGCGGCGCGCTTGCGGCCGATCACGCCGCAGCCGGCAAGGGCGAATTGGAGTTGCTTGGCGGGTGCGGGCGGCATTCGTTCGGTCGATGTTCAAGCGCATGCCAAGCGACCCGGGAACGCAAGTGAGGTTTTTGCGGTTCCTGGTCGTCGGTGGTACGGCTGCGGCGGTGCAGTTTGCCGCGCTGTGGCTGGGGTCGCGGCGCCTGTCCGCGTCCGCGGCCTTCACGCTGTCGTTCTGCTGCTCGACCGGCACCCATTACGCGCTCAATCGTTTTTGGGCGCTGCCGAGCGGGCGGACGGACAGCGGCCGCCAGTTTGGCGAGTACCTGCTGGCCGTGGGGGCCAGCTACCTGATCAACCTCGGGGCCTTCCAGCTGGGCCGCGCGGTGTTTGGCCTGGGCGTGATGTGGGCCGCGGCTTGGGCGATCCCGCCCTCGACGCTGGTGGTGTTCGTGCTCTTGAACTACCGGGTGTTCCGGCGGGCCGGCTAGGTCCAGGATTTGCCCCGGTCGGCCGGCACGATCCGGCGCAGGGTGAAGATGTCGCCCTGCAATTCGTCCCGGTGGGCCGCCAGATCGGGCCACGAGTCCCACTGGGCGCTCAATAGCTTGCCGGTGATGCCGTCGCCGCCCGGGCCGGCGAGGTGCACGCAAAGGGCGGCGGCCCGCCAAGGATCGGCGGCGCCTTCTTCCTGCCATTGCCGGTTCTTGGCATGGTAAGCCGCGCCGGCCAGTTCCGGCCCTGCGGCCAGCACCTGCTGTGTGAAACGGGTGCGCAGTGCTCCGGGAGCGATGGCGTTGACGGTGAGGCCGAGCTCGCGGCATTCCTCGGCGAGGGTTTCG
>CAISJA010000486.1 GCA_903885525.1 uncultured Opitutaceae bacterium | reverse complement strand
GGACATCAATTTCCTCGCCGACACCGTCACCGGCCGCGCCGAGGGCACGCTGGCACAGGTCGCCGCCGTGCAGGAGCTTCTCGCCGCCGTCAATCCGGCCGAGGTCCTCGTGCTCCTCAGCGCCGCGCCGGTGGACCGCCGGCGCAGCTTCCCCAAGTGGTGCGAGGCGCACGGCGATTTTCACCTCGCCGGCGGCGACGGCGACAACCCCGGGGAGGCGCTGGCCGGCGTGGCCCTCGCCGAGGCCCGCCACCAGGGTGTGCGATTCGCCGAAGGCGCCGTCGAGCTCCTGCTCACCAAGGTCGGCCCCAACACCCGCCTCCTCACCGAGGAGGTGCGCAAGCTGGCCGCCTACGCCGGGGACGGCGCCCTCATCGAGGAGGCGCACGTCGCCGAACTGACGGCCAACGTGGCCGAGGGCGATTTTTTCGAAGCCGCCGACCGCTTCTTCGCCGGCGACCTCCCGGGCACGCTGCACGCCCTGCAGAAGCACTTCTTCGCCGGCGGCGACGCCCGGCCCATCCTCTCCGCCCTGCAAAACCGCAACCGCATTCTGCTCCAGGCCCGCGTGCTGCTCGACACCGGCGAACTGCGCGCGCCCGGCCCCTACGGCTTCGACAAGGCAGCCTTCGCCCGCGCCCAGGCCGCCCACGCCCCGCTCTACGGCGGCGACACCGAGAAAAGCTCCTTCAACCTCTTCACGCAAAACCAGTGGTACGTGGGCAAGCTCGTCGGCTCTGCCCGGCTGCCGCCGCTCCGCCGCCTGATCGACCACCAGCAGGAATTCATCCGCGCCTTCGAGGAAGTCATCCAGCGCCCCGCCGAGCCCGAAACCGTGCTCCGCGAAATGGCCGTCCGCTGCCTCACCGCTTGAACGGCCGCAGCCGCCCGGCCGGTTCCGCGCGCAGAGGCCAGCCAGCCGATCCCGAGTCAGGCGCGGCAGTGCCCCACCCCGCAGGGCCCGCGCCTCTTCCGTCCGGCAAATCTGCCTTCCCACCCCGCGTTCTTGCGCGGCTCGGCGCAGCTTCATCCTCTCTCCACCTCGGTCGCGCCAGTGCCGCACTCGGTTTGGGATGACTCCGGCCGCTTCCCGGCCAACCCCGTCATAACCTCCCCCCGGCTTGCCCCGCTGGACTTCCCCCCGCCACGCTTCCCGCCATGAGCTCCCTGCCCACCCTGTTCTCCGGCGTCACCGTCCACACCAAAGCCAATGTCTATTTCGACGGCAAGGTCGTCAGCCACACCGTCCTCTTCCCCGACGACACCAAGAAGACCCTCGGGCTGATCTATCCCGGCACCTACCACTTCGGCACCGGGGCCCCGGAGCGCATGGAGATCGTCGCCGGCTCCTGCCAGGTGCAGCTCGACGGCGACGCCGCCACCACCGACTATGCCGCCGGCCGCTCCTTCGACGTCCCGGGCCAGTCCGGCTTCACCATCACCGTCGCCGCCGGCCTCTGCGAATACATCTGCTCGTTCCTCTGAGTCCGGCCCACGGTCTTTTGTTTTGAGGCATCGTTCCCTCTGCATGATCACGAGGGCGCAAAGCCCGGCCTTCTCTGACGGCCAGGCCAAAACAAAAGACCTTGGAGTCCGGCACCCCCCCGCGCCACCGGCGCTCCGCCACCCTCCGCCCACCCCCGGCGAGCACACCACCCCCCGGCGAGCACGTTGCCCCTCCCGCCGCCCGTCCAGCCTCTCCGGAAACTTGTCATAGAATAGATGACAAGTTCCCCGCGGCCGATTTGCCATTGGCAAGGCCCGCCGCCTCTTTTATCGGTTGCGCGCACCATGTCCTCGTCCGCCATCCCCGCCGAACCGATCCCCAACGTGCTGGCTGAGCGCTATGCCTCTCCAGCCATGCGGGATATCTGGTCGGCCCACGGGCGCATCCTGCTCGAACGCGACTTCTGGCTCGCGGTGATGAAGGCCCAGCGCGACCTCGGCGTCGCCATCCCGGCCGAGGCGATCAAGGACTACGAGCGCGTCCGTCCCCAGGTCGATGTCGCCCGCATCAAGGAGCGCGAACGCACCACGCTCCATGACGTGAAGGCGCGCATCGAGGAATTTTCCGGCCTGGCCCGGCGGCAGTTCATCCACCTCGGGCTCACCAGCCGCGACCTGACCGAAAACGTCGAACAGCTCCAGGTGGGCCGCGCCTTGGCTCTTATCCGCTTCAAGGCCGCCGCCGCCCTGGCCCTGCTCGCACAACGCGCCGCCGAGCACCGCGATCTCATGCTCACCGGCCGCACCCACAATGTGCCGGCCCAGCCCACCACCCTCGGCAAACGCCTCGCCATGTTCGGCCAGGAACTCCTGCTGGCCACCGGCCGGCTCGACGACCTCGCCGCCCGCTACCCGGTCCGCGGCCTCAAGGGCGCCGTCGGCACCCAGCTCGACCAGCTCACCCTCCTCGGGGGCGACGCCAAGAAGGTCGCCCGGCTAGAGCGCCGCATCCTCCGGCACCTCGGCTTCAAGGCCTCGCTCGCCGCCGTCGGCCAGGTCTATCCCCGCAGCCTCGATTTCGACGTGGTCAGCGCCCTGCACCAGGCCGGTGCCGCCGCGGCCAGCTGCGCCACTACCCTCCGCCTCATGGCCGGCGCGGGCCTGCTCACCGAGGGCTTCCAAGCGGGGCAGGTCGGCTCCTCCGCCATGCCGCACAAGGTCAACGCCCGCAACTGCGAGCGCATTTGCGGCTTCTCCACCATTCTTTCCGGCTACGTCACCATGGCCGCCGGCCTCGCCGGCCACCAGTGGAACGAAGGCGACGTCTCCTGCTCCGTCGTGCGCCGCGTCGCCCTGCCCGACGCCTTCTTCGCCCTCGACGGCCTGTTTGAAACCTACCTGACCGTCCTGCGCCAGATGGAGGTCTTCCCCGCCGCCCTCGCCGCCGAAAACGAGCGCAACCTGCCGTTCCTCGCCACCACCACGATCCTGATGGAGGCCGTGAAGCAGGGCGCCGGCCGCGAGACCGCCCATGAGGCCATCAAGGAGCACGCCCTCGCCGCCGCCCAAGCCCTCCGCTCCGGGGGCGACGCCGACCTGCTCGGCCGCCTCGCCGGGGATCGCCGCGTCGGCCTCAGCCGCCAGGCCCTGAAGGACATTCTGGGCGAGAGCACCCGTTTCGTGGGCGCCGCCCCGCATCAGGTCGACGAATTTGTGGCCACTGCTCAGACGGTCGTGCGCCGGCACAAGGGTGCCGCCGGCTACCGTCCGGGCAAGCTGCTGTAAGCAAGGCGGATCGGCTCCCAGCGATCCTACGAAAGCGCACCGCATCAGCACCCGGACCGGGCCGGCCTTCCCCAGCCTCCGGCCGGTCGCCCGCAAGTCCGGCCCCGCTGCCACCGAGGCCGGCGGCGCGGCGAATTCCGGCCCGGGAGGCGATTTGGTTTGCCAGCTCCCGCCGCCCGCCTTTTTTTCAACCTTCCGTTCGTTTCTTTAACAGATTTCAACACCACACATCCCATGGCAGAACTCGCAGGAAACTGTCTCATCGGCCAGAGCGGCGGCCCCACCGCCGTCATCAATGCCAGCGTTGCCGGCATTGTCTCTGAGGCCCTCAATCACAGCTGCATCGAGGAAGTCTACGGCGCCCTCAACGGCGTGGCCGGCATCCTCAATGAGGATCTGGTCGACCTTGCCGCCGAGTCGCAGCAGGCCATCCGTGGTCTCCGCACGACGCCCGGCGCCGCCCTCGGCAGCTGCCGCGCCAAGTTGAAGAAACCCGCCGATTTCGACCGCGCCCTTGAGGTCTTCAAGGCCCACCAGATCAGGTACTACTTCCACATCGGCGACGCCGATTCTCAGGAAACCGCCGTCAAACTCGCCGAGACCGCCCGCGCCGCCGGCTACGAGCTCCGCGTCATCGGCATCCCCAAGTCCATCGACAACGATGTCCCGGTGACCGACCACTGCCCCGGCTACGGCAGCGCCGCCAAGTTCATCGCCACCACCGTCCGCGAGCTCTCGATCGACGCCGACGCCACCAGCCTCCACGACATCGTCACGATCGTCGAGGTCATGGGCCGCAACACCGGCTGGCTCGCCGCCGCCGCCACCCTCGCCAAGCGCCGCGATCACCCGAACGATCCCCCGCACCTCGTCTATGTCCCCGAAGTGGCCTTCTCCGGCGAGAAATTCGCCGAGGACGTCCGCCGCATCCTCAAACGCGAGAAACACTGCGTCGTCGTCGTGGGCGAAGGCCTGGTCGACAAGGATGGCAACTACGTCGCCGTCGAGACCGGCGAGGTCGCCGGCGCCGCCCAGTTTGGCGGCGTGGGCGACCACCTCCGCGAGATCGTCGAGACCCAGGTCGGCGCCAAGGTCCGCGTCGCACGCCTCGGTGTCGCCCAGCGCGCCGCCGCCCATCTCGTTTCCAAGACCGATGCCGACGAGGCCTTCCTCGCCGGCCAGGCCGCCGTCAAGGCCGCCGTCAACGGCGAGTCGGGAAAACTGGTGACCCTCGTCCGCGGCGATAGCGAGCACTACACTTGCGAGACCGGCCTCACCTCCCTGGCCGAGCTGACCGGCAATCTCAAGAAACTGCCGCCAGAGTGGGTCAACGAAGACGGCGTGAGCATGAATTTCCAGTTCTACCGCTACGCCACCCCGCTCATCCAAGGCGAGGTCGCGCTGACCTACGACACCGGCCTGCCCGTCTACAGCCGCCTGGCCAAGGAGAGCGTCGACAAGACCCTCCCCGGCTACGAGTCCTGAGCCGAACCCAGTCTCGCTTTCCGGAGCCGGTCCCCGCGACCGGCTCTTTTTTTGCGATGCCGGATAGCTCCCCTGGCTTTCACCGCAGGGCCGAAGACTCCGGACGGTTGCCCCAACGGCACCCCGGACCATGCCGGCCCGCCGCGGCGGGAATCGCGCCCGAGGCGCTCCTGGCTGGGAGACCTGCCCCGCACCTTCACCGCCCCCGCTTCGCCGCGCCGGCCTTCCGCGCTTTCTTCGGCTTCTTTGCCTTCTTGGTCGCGCCGGTCCCCGTCCGATACTGCGCCGCCGGCTCCGCCACCGCCGCGCCGGGCTCCGGCTCCTCAGGTGCCAGCAATTGCCAGGCCTCCAAGCCAAACCCAGCCGCAAGACGTTTCACCGTTTCGAGCCAGATCTGTTTTTTCCGGCCGGACTCGATCTGCTGGTAGAATTTGTAACTCAACCCCGCCTGCTCGGCGAACTGCTCCTGGGTGTACCCACACCTGCTGCGCAGGCAGCGCAAACGCTGGGAAAGATTGGTGGGGTGGGGCACACCAGCGAGCGTAGGGTGAATCGTCTTGACAGAACACCCCTTGATCGCTGGTGTAACGACAAAACAACCACTCAGTTTTTCCAGCCGGCAGCGGAATAGGGCCGTTTCACTGCCTCCTCTCTTCTTCTATGCCCGCGATCTGTCCGCCGTCCGGCCTTCCCCTCCCGCCCGCCCTTTTCCGGGAGTGCCCAGGCCACCCGCCTGTCGGCCCAGCCCCGGGGCCGGATGCAGAACCGCCCCAAGCCAGCCCCCGCCCGCCTCCGCCTGCCGGATGGATTCTGGTGATCGATCCCGATACCGGCCGGCGCAACCAAATCGCTTCGCTGTTGCAGGCGGCAGAGTACCCGGTCCTGGCCGTCCCCGACGGCCCGGCCGCCCGCCGCGCCCGCACCACCTGCGCCGGCGAGGTGGTCCTCATGCTGCTCAGCCTCGAGACTCCCTCTCCAGCTGACAGCAGCCCGGGATTCCTGCCCTCACCCCACTGGCGCCCCACCGGCCTGCTCTGCATCGGCAACCTCTCGGCCGCCGGCCAGGAACGCCAGACCCACCTGCTCCCCCAACCTTGCCCCGCGCCTGATCTGCTGGCCGCCATCCGCGCCCTCCTGCCACCCCGCCCCCAACCCGGACAGCAGCCGGCGCGGGCCAGGGAGCCCTGAGCGCAGCCTGCGGCGACGCCCCACCCCCGCCCCGGGCTGCCACCCGCTGGCCGCAGCCGGATCCAGATCCGCCCTCCGCGCACCGGACATAATGTAATAGAATCAGTCCCGTCCCACAGGGAGTGGATATGACGATGCAACTGCTTGCATAGGAATGCGAGCAAGGTGTCGGCGGGGCGCCGGCGTAATTGATGATTTTAGTGCGAAAGCTGGTTTTGCTCGGGAAGAATCACGCGTG
>CAISJA010000485.1 GCA_903885525.1 uncultured Opitutaceae bacterium | reverse complement strand
GGCGTTTTCGCCAGCGTGGCCGTGCTGTTTGCCATCCTTCTGATCGCGGCGGTTGGCGCGGCCCACGGATTCGACGCCGTGCACTTCCAGGCCTTCTTCTCCCAAGCCGACTGGGTGCAGAAAAGTATGGGTTGGATGATCCTTATCGCGCTGGTTTACGCACTGCTCGCAACGGTCATGATGCCCCTGGTGGTGGCGCCCTGGGCGCGGGCCTATCAGTTGATCGCCGGCGGCAAGACTGAGGACGAGCACGACATTTTTGACTAAGGGTGCGCGCGAGGGCCGGGGGCCTGCGGTGAAAGTAGAATTGATGACCGAGTTTTCCGTCTCCGACGTGGCTTTCGAGGGTTTCCGCCTAACCCGGGAACGGCCCGGTGCGGTGGCGGTGTGGGTCGTCGTGGAGATCGCGCTTCTGGTCATCACCGCCAGCCTGATCGCCGCCAACCCAGCCTTCGTCCAAATGGCCGAGCTGATGATCCGCCTGCAAAGCGACCCGCAGACGATTATTCCCCAAATGCAGGCCCTGGCGCCGCGTATCTTTCCGACCATGGCCCAGACCACGCCGATCACACTCATCATCGGTGTCATCCTGCGCACCGCCGTCTATCGGGCGGTCCTGCGGCCGCAAGAGGCCAGCCTTGGCTCTGTCAGACTAGGCCTGGACGAGGCGCGGGTTCTCTCGGTGAACCTGCTCATCGGCCTGATTGTCGTGGGCGTGATCATGGTAGATGGGGCCGTGATCGGAACCTTGAGACTGGCCGGGACGGCGGGCAGCATGGTTGCCTTCATCTTCCTTTTGGCGAGCCTTGCCGCCATGGTCGTCGTCGCGTTGCGCCTATCTCTCGCCGCGCCGCAAAGTTTTGCCCAACGCAAGCTCAACTTGTTCGGCTCGTGGAGGTTGACCAAACCGATCCTCTGGCCAATGGTTGGAAGTTATCTGATCGCCGGCATCCTCTATCTGGTGGTTTTTGTGCTGCTGAACGTCATCCGCAACGGTCTGGCGGCGGTAATGGGCGGCGGCGGACCCCAGGCCATGCTTGGCGTCGGCGCGCTTGCCCTGACCAAGCCCCTGGGCGTGCTGGAACTGCTGCTGGAAGGCGTCGTGGCAGGCCTCGGTGTCGCCATCCTCAACAGCCCCAGCGCCATGATCTACAAGATCGTCACCCGCGCCGGGGCGAAGGCCGAGGAGAGCTTCTAGAGACGAGCGCTAATTTGCTCTGCTGACGCCCTTTTGCTAGCTCCACCTAGGCGCTTGCCGCGTTCGCTTCCGCGTGGGGGATTTTATGACCGAGACTAATTGGGCCGCCGATCGGGTGGTTCTTGTCACAGGGGCCACGTCGGGATTTGGCCAAGCCTTTGCCCGTCGGTTGCTGGGGGCTGGCGCACACGTCATAGCGATGGGACGGCGAGCCGACCGGCTCGCCGAGCTGTCGGCCGCCGTGAACAGCGAACGGCTGCTGACGCGGACCATGGACGTACAGTCGGCGGACTCCGTCGAGGCCGCCTTGGCCGACCTGCCGGCCGCGTTCCGGGATATCGATATCCTGTTCAACAATGCCGGCCTCGCCGCCG
>CAISJA010000484.1 GCA_903885525.1 uncultured Opitutaceae bacterium | reverse complement strand
CTCTCCGGCTCGATGCTCTCCGAGGACTACGAGCGCGGCGGCGAACGCATCAACCGCCTCCAGGCCATCAAGCCCGTCATCCAGGCCTTCATCAACCAACGCACCTCCGACCGCATCGGCCTGGTTGTCTTCGCCGGCCGCGCCTACACCCTCGCCCCGCTCACCTTCGACCACGACTGGCTCGGCCGCCAGATCGAGCGGCTCAAGATCGGGATGATCGAGGACGGCACCGCCATCGGGGACGGCCTCGGCATCGCGCTCACCCGGCTGGAACAGGCCGGCCGCGAGGAGGGCAACACCCGCAAGGGCGCCTTTATCGTCCTCCTGACCGACGGTGCCAACAACCGCGGCCTGCTCACGCCCGAGCAGGCCACCGACATCGCCAAGTCCCGCTCCATCCCGATCTACGCGATTGGCGTCGGCCGCGAAGGCCTCGTACGCATGCCGGTGCGCAACGAAGAAACCGGCCGGCTCCTCGGCTACCGGCAGACCGTTTCGGACCTCGATGAGGGCGCCCTCATCCAGATCGCCGATGCCACCCATGCGAAATTTTTCCGCGCGATGGATTCGGACACGATCGAAAAGACCTTCGCCGCGATTGATCACGCCCAGAAGATCGAGTTCCAGGCCAAATCCTACCTGATCACCACCGAGCTTTTCGTCTGGTTCGCCGCGCCCGGCCTCGCCCTGCTTTTCCTGGGTGCCCTCCTGGCGCTCCCGCCGTGGCTGCCGTGGCGGAGCCCGTCCACCGGGCGCGCCGCGGGCCCGGCGGGGACGCCGCACCCTGCCCCCACCATCCCGGCCGCATGAGCTTCCACTCCCCCCACCTGCTCTGGCTGCTCGGACCGCTCCTGCTCCTCTTCTCCTGGGAGCTGGCCCGGCACCGGGCCAGCGCGGCCACCACCTGGCCGAAGATCGCCCGCGCCTGGGCCGGTGCCTTCGCCGTCTCCCTCGGCACCCGGCATACCACCGCCGAGACCCGCCCGCGCATCTGGCTGTGGTTCGGCCTCGCCTGCTGCCTCATCGCCCTGGCCCGCCCGCAATGGGGCGCCGTGGAGGAAAAAGTCTTCGACCAGTCCCGCGAAGTGATCCTCGCCCTCGACCTCTCCCGCTCGATGCTGTCCACCGACGTCAAGCCCTCGCGCCTGGAACGGAGCAAGCTGCTGATCAATGCCCTGCTCGACGGCCTCAAGGGCGAGCGCGTCGGCCTCGTGCTCTTCTCGGGCACCGCCTTCCTCCAGAGCCCGCTCAGCTCCGACTACGAGGTGCTTCGCGAATTCCTGCCCGCCCTCAAGCCCGACTACCTCCCCGAGGGCGGCACGAACTACAAGGCCCTGCTGGAAACTTCCATGCAATCCTTCGGCACTAGCGCCGCCGACCGCTACCTCATCATCCTGAGCGACGGCGAGGCGACCGACGACGATTGGAAGCCCCTGGTCGAACCGCTCAAGGCCAAGGGCGTCCGCGTCATCGGCCTCGGCATCGGCACCGTTCAGGGCTCCTTCATTCCCGATGGCAGCGGCGGATTCGTGAAGGACGAGCGCGGCGCCGTCGTGCTCTCCCGCCTGGAGAGCGGCACGCTGCAGGAACTCGCCCAGGTCACCCGCGGTGCCTACAGCGATGCCAGCGCCTGGGTCGACCTGTCCGCCCTGTTGAAACAAACGGTCGAAGCGGGCAAGAAGGGCGATTTCACCCAGAAAAACTCCGCCCGCCCCCTCGAGCGCTTCCAGTGGTTCCTCGCCCCCGGCCTGCTGCTCCTCTGCTTCAGCTACTGGGCCGAATTCCCCGTCCGCCCGCGCGAACGCGTCCTGCCCCTCGGGAACCGGAGCCGGCGGAACGCCGCCCGGCCCGCCGCGGTGGCCGCTTTCCTGGCGGGCTTACTCTGGCTCTCCGCCCTCAGTGCTCCGCCCCCGGTCTCCGCCGCCCAGGGCCCCCAGCCGCCCCCCGGCGGCTCCGGCACGGAGAATCCCGCCGCCGCCTATGCCGCCCCGCTGAGCAAGGCCGTCGAACGCCTCTCCGCCCAGGATGCCCTGGCGCCGAAAGATTGCGCCGAGCTGGCCCAGACCACCGTCACCTTCGGCCAGCGCACCAAGTCGTCCCAGCAAACCGCCCCCGAGGGCGCCCTCCGCGATGCCCTCGCCGCCGTGGACCTCGGCGAAAAGTCAGATGCTCACGCCGCCGACTGGCCCCGCCTCCGCTCCGAACTGGAGAAATTGCTGCAACGCCAGGAGGACCAGAAAAAACAGGAGCAACAGAAGCAAGACGAGCAACAGAAGCAGGATCAGCAAAAACAGGACCAGCAGGACCAGCAGAAGCAAAACCAGCAGAGCCAAGACAAACAGGACCAGAAGCAGCAAAATCAATCGGAACAACAGAAACCGCAGCAATCCGAACAGCAGAAACAGGAGCAGCAGAAACAAAATCAGGACGCTTTCGGCAACATGAAGGATCAACCCCAGCCCAAGGCCGAACCTCCGCAACAGCCGCCCACCCAGCCGCCCGGCGGCACCCAAAAGGTCGGCGGGCAGCAGGAAAAAAAGGAGGAGCCGTCCCTCGATCCACAAATGGCCGTTCCTCTGCAGAAGCTGCAACAGGTGAAGGACCTCGACTCTCCCGCCAAGCTGCAACTGCTCATGCAGGGCCAACCGCAGCAGCACACCGCCAAGAAAGGCAAGGATTGGTGATTCCCATGCGCTACGTTCAGCCTAG
>CAISJA010000483.1 GCA_903885525.1 uncultured Opitutaceae bacterium | reverse complement strand
GCGCGGACGGCCTCGCGCTCGTGGGCGACGCGGCGAGCCTGCCTGCCCAGCGCAGCGCCGAGGAGTGTTTCCGCTCCTGCCGGCGCTGGCTCGGCGCCGGGTACGCGGGCTGCGCCTTCACGGAGGGCGCGCCGGAGGACTACAACTGCAGACTCTACAGTGCCATCACCGGCGCCTACGCCAGCCCCGCCTCAGGGGCGCTGCTGCTGGGGTGACAGCGAGGCAGCAGCGGCGCGGCCGGCACCGGCGCGGGCGCGGCGGCCACGACGGCCGGGAAGAGCAGGGCGTGCTTCCACTTGGGCCTCTGGTTGCCTTCGATGGTCAGCGCGTAGGCCGGCACGGTCTGGTACGCGGCCTTGCGCGGCGCGTAGTAGGGATCCGTCTCCAGCACCGGGATCCCCGCGTCCGTGCGCCAGTGGTTGGGCGAGGGCTGCAGGTAGTACCCGGCGTCGCCCGCGAAGTTGAAGACGTAGCTGTCCAGGCCCGTGCACTCGGTCTCCAGGATCAAGAGCGACCGCTGGAAGCCGAGGCTGGGGTAGAAGTTGGTCAGGAGCGCCAGCTCGCCCGGCGCCACGACGAGGCGGTTGGCGGCCCCGGCGGCGACGGCGGGCTCGTCGCCGTCGTTGAAGACCACGCGATTCACCCACGAGACGTAGAGCGGCTCGCAGAGGCCGTTGGTCAGCTCCAGGAGCGGAGAGACGCACGGCGCGCCCACCGCGACCTGGCCGTTGGAGTAGATCACCCCGTTCACGTAGGCCTCCATGCTTTCTAAGGGCCCACGAAAACTTCCACCACGGACCCGTCCCGCTCGGAGGCGCCCGAGGCCGCGAGCGGAGCCTCGGCCTCGGGCACGGCCTCGGGCGGAGCCTCGGGCGGAGCCTCGGGCGGAGCCTCGGGCGGAGCCTCGGGCGGAGCCTCGGGCGGAGCCTCGGGCGCGGCTCGGCGCAGGTACACCGGCGGGCCCTGCCTCCAGCGCGACAGGAGAGGCATGCGAAGTTCCTGGGCAAGCATTTGCCTGTATGCGCGCCCTAGCCGCGTGACGTACGACCGCGCGTCACGCGAGGCGAGCGGCTGCGCTGCGCCCCCAGCGGCTTGGGGCGCTTCTCCTGCGCCTCGCGCAGGAGCGTCACGAGCGTCTCCGCGCGACGCTGCTCGCTGGCCGTCCTTTTTTTCGACGCCTCGCAGCTGCGCTCCGCGGCGTCCACGCACTTCTTCAGCAGCTTAGCATACTGCCCTTCCGACACCATGCCGAGGTTCGTCGTCGTCGTCTTGCGACGAGGCGACGCCGCTCGCGGCGGCGGCGGCATGCTCCTTTTCCACGCTCAGAGGAAGATGGTGTCCGGGAGAGGGCCGGACGCGCAGCGGTGCATCAGCGGCGTCAGCGCGTCCTCGACGACCTCCAAGAAGGTGTTGCGCGTCTCCAGACGCACCTGCAGCACGGGGAGCACGGCGGAGCGCCAGACGGGCGGGCCGCGGCGCTGCGCCGCCTTGAGCAGGCGGCTGGCAGCGGCCAGGTCCGTGAGG
>CAISJA010000482.1 GCA_903885525.1 uncultured Opitutaceae bacterium | reverse complement strand
GTCACCGGGATTTATCACCGGTATTTCTCCCACAAGACGTACAGCACCTCGCGTTTCGGCCAGTTCCTGCTCGCCGTCTGGGGTGCCACCGCCGTCCAGCGCGGGGCCCTGTGGTGGGCCTACCACCACCGGCACCATCATCTGCACTCGGATGATCCGGAAGACGCCCATTCGCCGCATGTCCACGGTTTCCTGTGGTCGCATATCGGCTGGATCACCAGCCGGCGCAATTTCCCGACCGATTACTCGAAGGTCAAGGACCTGGCGAAGTACCCCGAACTCGTCTGGTTGAACCGCTTCGACCTCGTGGTCCCGCTGCTCTTCGCCGCCAGCCTGCTCGGGCTGGGCGCATGGCTCGGCCACTCCTTCCCCGCCTTGCACACCAGCGGGCCCCAATTGCTGGTGTGGGGCTTCTTCATCAGCACGACTGCGCTTTTCCACGGCACGGCCTCGATCAATTCGTTCACCCACCTGTGGGGCAAGCGCCGCTTCCAGACCACGGACGATTCCCGCAACAGTTTCCTGCTCGCGATCATCTGCCTGGGCGAGGGCTGGCACAACAACCACCACCGCTACCAGTCCGCCACGCGCAACGGCTTTTATTGGTGGGAAATCGATCCCACCTACTACGGGCTCAGGCTGCTCTCCTACACGGGCCTCATCTGGGGCTTCAAGCCGGTGCCCGACTCCATTTACCGCGAAGCCGAACAAAACGCCCACCGCGATACCATCCACCGCGTGTCCGTTTCCTCGGTGCAGGAGGAGATCAACACCCTCCGCCGCGTGCTGCCCGCCGCCGCCGCCATCGCCATCGCCACGGTCAACTCCCCGGAGGTCGCCGCCCAGCTGAGGAAGTCCGAAGATCCCGCCGTGCACAAGGACGTGACCGAGGAGGTCCAGCGCCCGTCCACGCCCCCCGCCCCGCACGCCCCTCCCCGCCCGCCAGCCTGATCCCGGCACCGGCCCGCCTGCGCCTGCCTCGGGTAGGCTGGCCAGCAAGCCCCGGGCGCAACTTGCAGAGGTGGCAAAAAAACTATCCGGTCGGACAAGCCATCCACCTGCGCAAGATCGGGGCGAAAACTGCCCGCAAATCGGGCACCCCGATGCCGGCCGGGCGCGCCGGCGCGCGTTACAGCCTGAGCTGACGCACCAGTTCCTCGACGGTCAGCTTGTGGTGCGCGGCGACGCTTTTCAGGAGGCTGGAGAGCGTGCCGGTTTGATCGGCTTGTGATTCGGGATCGCCGCGTGATGCTCGCCGTCCCGCTGCGTCGTCACGCGGATGTGCGGGCCGCGCTGCCGGTCCACGGCGTAGCCGAGCGCGCGCAGCGCCTTGACCAATTCTGCTCCGGAAACGTCGCGCGGCAGCTTCATCGCGCCAACACTTCGTCCCGCACGAAGTGCAGGCGGATGACCTGCGGTGCCGCCATCGTCTCGTCAAAGTAGCAGTCGACGGCCTCCTTCACGTTGGCGCGCAGTTCATCCATCGTGTCGCCTTCTGCGTGGATGCCGACGCCCAGCGCCGAGGCGATGTAACCGCCGTCGGTCTCGTCCTCGCGCACCTGAAAAAATGATCTCCGTGGTCATGGCCGCCCGGAACTTGCCGCCCGCCGCTCCGGCCGCGGTGGTTGCTGTCGTCTGAGGTCATCCCGGGAGCCTACCCGATCCCGCCGCCGCTGTCGTCACGTCAGAGTTGTACGGTTACCCT
>CAISJA010000481.1 GCA_903885525.1 uncultured Opitutaceae bacterium | reverse complement strand
CCGCAACACCCTCTTTGAGCACGAGGTCTGGGCGACGGGGACGACCGGCACGATGCTGGAGAAGGCCTTGGATTTCCCCATCGCCAAGCTGCAGAGCGGCCCGCTCGGCGGGGACCAGCAGATCGGTGCCATGATCGTGGAGGGCAAGATCGATTTCCTGATTTTCTTCTGGGACCCGCTCGAGCCGCAGCCGCACGATCCCGATGTGAAGGCGCTCCTCCGCATGGCCGTGGTCTGGAACATTCCCACGGCCTGCGACCGCGCGACCGCCGATTTCATGATCTCCTCGCCCCTGATGCACGGGCCCTACGACCGGCTGGTGCCGGACTACGAAGGCTATCGCACCCGGCTGATCTCCGGCGAAAGCAAAGCCGGTGGCCGCGTGGGCAGAAAGACCAGAGCGGGATAGTGGCCGCGTCCCGCGCCTGGTCTTGACCGGGGCGAAGCCCGCTGGCCGGATGCGCGTGGTCGGGTTGGGCCATCCCGATGCCACCAGGCTGTCCGTGGCCCCACGGGCGCTTCCCCGAGCCCTCGGCCAGGCGGGGAGGCGGGGGTGCCCCGGCCGCGGTTTCCCGGCGCGGGAAAAGCGACTTCGCCGGCCCGTGGACGGGTCGGCCGCCGGTGCCCTGCTTGGTGCCGGGAGCCCACGGCGCTTCGCCTCGCGGCGCGGAGGTCCGGTCCCTTCCGCAGTGTACCCGGGCGGGATCGCTCGGTTCAGGAAAAATTCGCCCGGGTCTTCTCGAAGGCCGCGCAGGTGTCCGCAAAGACCGCTTGCACTCCCTCCGCAGTCAGCCGATTGGGGTGCAGAAAATCGGTGTCCAGATTCGGCGCCAGCAACGGGGTGAAGGGCTGGTCAACCACCCGCAGCAGGGTGGTGGCGGTGAAAAACAGCGCGGAGGCCAGCCAGCTCGGCGGCGTGAGCGCAGACGGGTTTTCCTGGCTCTCGCAGGCGGTGACCAGTTCGGCGGGAAACTTCCAGCGGCGCAGCAAAATGCCGCCGGCCTCGCCCTGGGTGAACCCGATGTTTTCCAATTCCCACCGCAGGAGCGACACTTCCCCGGTCCAGAACAGTCCGCCCCCGATATCCTGGATGGCCTGGTTGATGGCCAGCCGGCCGATGAAGCGGAGCAGGCCGGCCGTGTAGGCTTCGGTGGAATCGACGGCGCCGGTGGCGCGCGCCAGCCTCTCCATGAACAGGCCATGGAACAGGCTCTCCTTCCAAAAGTCGTCGGCGGAGATGCAGTAGTTGTCGAGGTTCTGGTGGGTGACGATGCGCGAAACGGCGAGGGTCAGGAGGTGCATGGCTTCCTTCAGGCCGATCTTCTGGAGGGCGTGCTCCACGCTGCTGACCTCCACCCCCGACCTGAAGTAGGCGCTGTTGGAAATGCGGATGATGTCGGTTGTCAGCGCCGGATCCCCGCGCACGAGTTCGGCGATCGTGGTGATATCGCTGTCGACGTCGCGCATCAGGGCCAAGGCCCGGGAGAGGATGGGCGGGGCGGAGGATAGCTTCTCAATGCGGTTGATGGCGGCTTGGATCTGTTGGGTGACAGGTTTCATCGGTGGGGCGGAAATCGGGATGTCCAGGGAAGGGGATGGGGCGCCGGCAGGCAACCGGCCGGCAGAAAGGGGGAGGTGTGGGCGGAGTGAGTCCCCCGCCCTATCGGCACCAAATCCGCCGGGCTTTAGCCGGAATCGCTCCCCGGACGCGGACCGTCCGGTGAGGATGGCCCCGTTTCCCCTTTCCGGCCCGCCGGGTCGCCGGGCCGAAGAGCAAGGGCGCGTGCGCCGCCTGGAGCCGCGGCCGACGGCTCAGGGCAGGCCGGCCATGATTCCGGCGGCTACGGAAAAACCGGCCAGCCGGGCACCGAAGCCACTCACGCCTGCCGGCCTGGAAAGGTCAGCTCCGCCACACCGCTCTTGTCGAGCCCGCCCAGTCCCTGCGCCACCATCCTCTCAAACTGCTCCTTGGTCGCCGTGGCGAGCGGCAGTTTCAGGCCGGCACCGAGGCCGAGGTTGAGCGCGATGGCCGAGTCCTTGGCGGCGTGCGCCGCGGAGAAAAAACAGTCGTGCGAGCGGTGCTGCATGTCCTCGCCGTCGGTCTTGAGCACCTGCGAATTTGCTCCCGTCTGCGCAAACACCTCGCGCAGCATGTCGAGGTCGAGACCCAGCGAGGCCCCGAGGCCCAGTCCTTCGGCCAGGCCGGCGGTGTTGATGTTCATGACCATGTTGACCAGCGCCTTCACCTGTGCCGCCCGGCCGGCTGCGCCGATGTAGCGGAGAGTGCTGCTCAGGTGCTCCAACACCGGCCGCACCCGCGCAAAGGCCGCCGGATCACCGCCGCACATCAAGTAGAGGGTGCCGGCCCGCGCCTGCGGGATCGAGGAAGCCATGCAGCCCTCCAGACTGAGCGCCCCGGCCGCCCGGGCCCGGCGCTCGATCTCGACATGCACCTGCGGGGTGACGGTGGCACAGTTCACAAAGATCCGGCCCGCCGCCCCGACCAGCAGCGAATCGCCCGATCCGGCGAACACCCCGAGCTGCGCCGCATCATCGGTCACCACCGTGAACACCACCTCCGCTGCGGCCGTGACCGCCGCCAGGGTCGTGACCGCGGCGGCTCCGAGTTCGCCGGCCAGCGCCGCCGCCGCAGGGGCATGCGCGTCGTACACGGCGGCGATGGTGTAGCCGCAATCCTTCAGCCGCCGAGCCATGTTGGCGCCCATGCGCCCCGTTCCGACAAATCCGATTTTTTCGTTCATAGGTGGAGGGCGGCAGACTGATGCCGCCGCCGCATCCTGGCCAGCCCGGAGTGTGCGCACACCGTGCGGCCACTCCGCTATTTGTTTTGCCGGAGCGCCCGCCGCCCGGTTGGATGCCGGCGGTCCACCACCACCCCACCCACCCGCATGCTGCCGGCCCTGTTGCGCCTGTTCCTGAAACTTTGCTTCGGCTTCCGCGTCGAAGGCGCGGCCGCCCTCCAAGGCCCGGGCCCGATGCTGCTCTGCCCCAACCACACCTCGTGGCTCGACTGGGCCTTCGTGCTCGTCTGCCTGGGCGACGACTGGAAGTTTGTCGCCTCCTCCACCACGGCGCGGACCACCTGGATTCACCGGAAAATGATGATCAATTCCCGGACGTTTCCCGTCGACAACACCTCCTCCTATGCCGTCCGCGGCATGGCCGAGCATCTCGACAGGGGCGGCAAACTCGTCATTTTCCCCGAAGGCCGGATCAGCGCCACCGGCGGCCTGATGCGCCTCTACGACGGCACGGCCTTCCTGGTCCATCGCACCGGGGCCCGCGTCATCACCTGCTACCTGCGCAACGCCGTCCGCGTCCGCTGGGTCCGCCACCAGGGCTGGACGCTTTGGTTCCCGCGCATCTCGGTCCACTTCAGCGCCCCGCTCACCGCGCCCCCGACCGACCAGCTCGCCCACAATGTCGCCCGCCAGCAGCTCACCCAATGGCTCCGTGATCAAATGCTGCGGCAGCAGTTCGACACCGACATGAGCTGCGGGCCGGCCACTCTCCCCGCCGCCATTGCTGAGACGGCCGCCGCCATCCCGCACCGCGTTGCCTGCGAGGACATTTCCTTCACCGAAATCACCTACCGCCGGCTCATGGTGGGCGCCGAAGTGATGGCCGGCGCCCTCGCCCCGCATGTCGGAGCCGGGCGCGGCGCCCGCATCGGCGTGCTGCTGCCCACGGTCAACGGCGCCGTGGTCACGGTGCTG
>CAISJA010000480.1 GCA_903885525.1 uncultured Opitutaceae bacterium | reverse complement strand
GCCAGCACAAGACCCCGCGCTGCCGCTCGGACCGCCGCATCGCCGACGAGCTGGCTGGAGCCGCGGGCTGAAACGATTCCGGGCGGTGGTGTGCGACCGCCGCCCGGCGTAAACTTTCCGGCATCCTCGCAACAGGCGCGCGCCGGGGATGCCCCACCGTGGCGCGTGTGGAAACGGTGGAGGGCCTAGGCGATCTTGACCTCCAGGGTCTTCGGACGGGCCTGCTGTGCGGATAGTGCGGCGGCGCGAAACTTTTTTGTAACCAACAAATGGACAGCATTGCCGCGGCGGGGCAGACCGCCTGCCCGTCTGAGGCCGGATCAGCCGGCACCGGGCCTCGGGATGGAGCCCGCCGCGGGGCCACCCTCCGCTGGTGGCGGCCCGATCAACCGGCGGGCGCGGGAGGCGGCTCTTCGCCGGATTTCTTCCGGACGCGCGATTTCTTTGCCGCCGTGGCGCGGGAGTCCTTGGCGTTGAGCCAGAGGGCACCCTTGGTGCTGCGGTTCAGCCAGAAAATCTCGCCGGCGTTTTCGCCGAAGCTCGGTTTGTCCTTGGCATCGGCGGGCACGTTGAGCCCGGCGGCCACGAGCGCCTCCAGCAGCTTTTCCTCCGGCTGGCCGAGCCGGATGGCGAGCTGGCTGACGAGCGCGGTGAAGCCTTCACCCCGCTTTTTGGGCTCCAGCAACAGGCGGACGGCGGACAAAGTCTGGCCGGCGGTGGCGGCGGGGGGCTCTGCCGCTGGTGCCGCGGCTGCCGAGGCGGGCGCGGCGGTGACCGGCGCGGGAACGTGGGCGGGGGCCTCGGCCGGGCCGGCCGGAGTGGCGGCGAGGTCGGCGGGCGCGGCGGCCGGCTCTGGCTGGCCGCCATGATCGGCCCCCTCGGGCCCGAAGTCATCGCCGCCCGGGGCGTCGTCCTCGGGACCGCGCGAGCGGCCCTTGCGGGCGTTGATCCAGATCTCGCCCCGCTGGTTCTTGTTCATCCAGTAGAGAAAGTCTCCCTCTTCGCGGAAAGCCGGCTTGTCGGAACCCTCGGGAGCCAGGAGGACCCCAAGGTCGGCCAGTTGGGCGAGTAGCCCGGCTTCGTCGGTCCGCAGGGCCTTGGTGAGGAAAGGGAAACTGCCGGACCAACCCTGGCCGCGGCGGTTGCGGCGCATCAGGCTGCGGAGCTTGCCGAGGAAGCTGCGCGAGGCGGGCGGCGGCTGGTCCACCGCGGGGGGGTGGGGCGGGCGTTCGGCGCGTTCCGGACGTTCGAAACGGGCCGGGCTCTCTGGACGGAGGGCGGGGCTCTCCGGACTCGCGACAGGAGCAGCCGTCACGGCCGGTGCGGCCCCCTCGGGGGCGGCGGGTTGCTCCTCGACGACACGCTTGCCGGGCACGATCCGGAAGACAGGCTGGGGCTTCTCGCGGGTGTTGATCCAGATTTCTCCGCGGCGGTTGATGTTTACCCAGTAGAGGTCGCCCTCGTACTCGACGTTGACGGGCCGGGCGTTCTCGTCGGCGGGAATCTGCAGCCCGCATTCGACGAGGGCACCCTTGACGTCGGATTCCTCCAGGCGCCATTTCTTCGCCAAGAAATCGACCCCCACGCTCATGCCCGGGCCGCGTTGGTTGCGGCGCATGTGCGGCCGGAGTGCGTCGAAGAAGGACGGCAACTCATCCTCGGCGGCGAGCTTGTCCCAGTCGTCCTTCGGCGCGGCACCCTCCTCCTCGGGGGCGTCAGGATCGTCGTCGCGAGAGGTGTCGCGCAGACGGCGGAGGCCGCCGTCGGGGCCGGACTTCTCCTCGGCCAGGAAGGTCTCGCCGGGTTCGTCCGCCGGGGCGGGGGCGCCGGTGGCGGCCTTGAACTTCGCCTCGAATTCGGCGCGCAGCTTGTCGGCTTCGGCGCGGGCGGCGGCCTTGGCGGCGTCCTCCAGCGTCCAGTCGCGCTGCGTCGTCCGCCGGGCCAGGCCGGTGAAGGCGAGGGGGTTGTCGGGCAGCGTTTGAAAATGAAGGATTTCCCACGATTCCTGGCCGAGATCGTTGAGGAATTTTTCCAGCAGAGCCGGCGACGCGAAGCCGCCCTTGCCGCTGGTGATGACTTTGTATTCCCAG
>CAISJA010000479.1 GCA_903885525.1 uncultured Opitutaceae bacterium | reverse complement strand
GGGATAGGTGAAGCACAGCTCCTCCTTGAGGAGGGCGAGGGCCTGGATGAAGACATGCTGGCCCTTGCGCTCACAGAGCGAACCGATGTTGACCACAAGCACGGCCTCCGGGTCGAGCGCATGCCGGCGGCGCAGGGCATCCCGGTTATGGGCGGCGGCGAATGCGTCCACCCGCGACACATCCACCCAGCTCGGGAGCAGCACGGCGTTGCCCTGCTGCTCCAGCCGGGCGTGGACCGCGGCGGTCGCGGCGGCGGTGTAGACAACGCGGGTGGCGGCGCGGAAGGCGGCTTCCACCACCGGGAAAAGCTCCGGGGCCAGGAAGGGGGCGAAAAAGCGGCGCACCGGCGCGCTCTCGTGCACATAGAGCAGGGCGGGCTTGCCGGCGCGGCGGGCGGCATGCACCGCCCAGAAGGAAACCATGGTGTTGCCAATGACCAGATCGGTGTCCGACCAAGGCAGCGTGGCCGTGGCGTGACCGAGCCTCTCCGTGAATTCCTCCGCCGAACGGGCACTTAAGGCGGGGCCGAGGTCGAGCACCTGCACGGGCAGCCCGACCTGGGCGAAGACGGCGCGCAGCGGCCCTTCCTGCGAAGAGACAACGCGGACGGTGGTGCCGGGGGTTGCGGCGAGATGGCGAGCCAACTCGAAGCCGAACCAGGGGGCACCTTCGAAGTTGAGATTGTGGGTTGCCAGGAGCACGCGCAACGGCCGGTGGGGGCCGCCTGCCGCCAGCGGCGCGGCGGTGTGCGGTGAACGGGCGGGGCCGGCGGGCGCCTCGGCGGCATAGGCCGCCCAGGCGGCTTTGAGGACGGGGCGCAGGTCCCGCCAGCGGGCGGCGGGCAGATGATGGCGCCGGGCCGAGCGCAGCAGGCTCCAGGCGGCCGAGAAAAACGTCAGCCGGGAGAGCGCGGGCAGCGGGGACTCCGCCCCGGCGATGACCTGCGGGATGAACCGCTGGGCGAAGACGAGGTGTTTCTCACCGTTGTCCAGCTCGGCGAAAATCTTCAGCAAGGCGGGCAGGCTGCTGCCGGCCGGCAGATCGACATGACCGAGAAAAGCGGCGGTTGCGCGGCCGGGCAGGTCGGCAAAGACAGCATCGATATCGCTGCGGGGCAGGCCGTGCAGGAGCGCGACTTCGAGCAGCGGATCGATCATGGCGGTGAGGCGGCGGATGCGGTGGTGGCGGTGGGCCAGCCAGCCGGTGACCGAGATACGGCCGTATCGGACCCAGCCGAGGTCGCGCGGCTCCTCCAGCGCCCCATGGAACGGCGGGTTCGGCAGTGAGTTCAGCGGCTCGGCCAGCGCGGTGGAAACTGTTTCATCCGCCAAGGCGGGCCACGCCGCCATGGGGCGGGCTGCGCGGCGGCGGAGCAAGGCGTCCAGGCTTTGCCCGCCCAGTTGCGCCCCATCCGGGCGGGGCGGGCAGAGGCCGGCCTCCGGTGCCACGGTGATGGCGGTGCGGAACAATTCGCGCCAGGCCCCGGTTTCGTCCCGCACCTCCAGACGGAAGAGCCGGGCACCGGCGTGCGGCTCGAGCAAGAGGGTGAATCCGGTGTAGGGCGGGCCCGGCCGCTGCAGGAAACGCTCATCAAGCCCCGGTTTTGGGAGCCCGTGGATGGCGAGGAAAGCCCGTCCGTCGACCCAGGCTCGCAGGTCCGACACGAGGTGGCTTTCTTTCAGCCACACCCAGCCAGCGACCCACGACCAGCCGGCGGGGAAAGCCCACCCCGTCGGATAGACCTCAAGGTCGAACTGCCAGCCGGCGGTTTCAATCATGGCGGGCAAAATGGCCGGCCGAGACGGCGCCGACGAGGGCGGCATGCCGGGGCAGCACGAGAGTGGCGGCGAAATTTTCCTCGACCCGACGGCGGGCGCGGGCCGCCAGCTCCTGACCGAGCGGGAGAGCCGCCAAGAGCCGGGCCAGGGCCTCGGCCCAGGCGGTGGTATCGCCGGGGGGCACGAGCGTGGCCTCCTCGCCGGGGCGGACGAGCTCGCTGATGCCGGGGATAGCGGAGGCAAGGAGCGGTGTGCCGCAGGACATGGCCTCAAGGACGACACGGGGGGAGGATTCCTCGAAGCTGGAACACACCGTCAGGTCGGCTGCGGCATAGTAGCCGAGAAAATCCGGCGTCTCGGGGTGGACGGCCAGCCGTGGCAGGCCGAGGTTTTCGATTGCCTCCCGCAGCATCTCGTCGAAGGCGGTCCGGCGGCCGCCGAGCAGCACGAAGCGCGTGCGGGCAGCGAGTGCCGGACAGCGGCGGCTGAAGAGCTCGACGGAGCGGACGAAGGCGAGCTGGCCCTTGCGGTCGCAGACGGTGCCCACGTTGGTCACGAGCAGCTCGCCGGGCTGCACCCCGAGGCGGGCCCGCTGCGCCGCGCGGGGGTGGGCGGCCCGCCACGCGTCGATTCGGCCGACATCGACCCAGCCGGGGGTCAGCACGGCACGGAGCGGGCGCTCCGGCGTGTCGTGGTAGCGCCGGGTGGCGTCGCTGGTGAAGCTGACGGCGTCGGCAGCGACCAGGGCCGCCTCGGCGAGGGCGAGGACGGCCGGGCTCAGACTCTCGCCATAGAAACTGGCGAGGCTGGTGCTCTCGTGCACGTAATAGAGCACGGGCCGGCCGGCGGCCTTCGCGGCATGTACGGCCCAGAAGGTGGTGAAGGTGTTGGCGATCACCAGGTCTGCCGGGCCGAAGTCAAACTTGCGGCCGAGCGCAGCCAGCGCCGCCCGGGCCGCCGCCTCGTGCGGGGCGGAAAACACCGGACCGGGGTCCACCACCACCACCTGCGCGCCGCAGGCGGCGAATTGCGGGCGGAGCAGGCCCTCGGCGGCGCTCACGACAGTCAGACGGGAGCCCTGGGCGGAAAGGTGCCGCGCCAGATCGAGGAGGAAGAGCGGAGCCCCTTCCAGGTTCAGGTTGTGGCTGACCAAAATGACCTGCGCGGGCGGGCGGGGGCTGAACGCTGCCGCCGGCCCGAGGGAGGCAGGAGGTGACAGGCACCCCAAAGGGGGGGGGGCAGGGCGCAGGTAACCGGTGCGCAACCGGTCGAGCGCAGCCGTACATTCCTCATCGGCGACAATCCCCCGTCCGCTATTCCGCAGGGCGCCGCGCCAGGCCGCGAGGGCCTGGGCGAAGTTTTCCTCCGAGGCACCGGCATAAGGATGTTTTTCCAGCTCGAAATCATGCCGCCGCGTGCGGCGGACCGAGACGAGATGCAGGGCGCCGTCCGGGGTCTCCGCATACAGGCGCAGCGAGATGGGATTGGGCAGCTGGGCAGGGACGTCGACGTAGCCCTCGTAGCCGGACACGGCGGCCGCCGGGTACTGCGGAAAATGAGGCACGAGATTGGCGGTCGCCCGGCCGAGGGTGAGCGGCTGCAGGACCTGCAGGTCGGCGGACGCCCACAGCCGGGCGATTTTCTGCGAGGTGTGGAACAGGTAGCCCACCACCGGCAGCCGGCCGAAGCGCGAGGTGTTCACGAGCGCCGGCTCATCGCCGTGGCCGATGAACGGGTGGGGCGGCACCAGCAGGTTTTGCTGGGCCGGCAGCTCCGCGGCCAGCCCGGTGGCGAGGCTTACCCAAGAAGCCTCGGGTTGGAGACGGCGTGAGCGCAGGAGGTAGTCGAGCCCGCGGCAGCAGTCGTGCCAGCGCAGCGGCTCGGGGGCACCGGCGGGTGCGGGCCGGTCGGGGCCCCCGACGTCGAAGCTCACGGTTTGGAAAGGAGACCAACGGCCCTCAAGCTCGAGCACCTCCAGCACCACCTCGGCCGGACCGGGGGTGAGATTGACCGCAACCATGAACCCGGCCAGCGCCACGGGGCGACCGGTGCCGAAATAGGCCGCAAGGTCGGCGCGTGGTTCGCCGTGGCAGCCGGGGAAAATTTGGCCGTCGAGGCGGGCGCGGACATCCACCAAGTGGCCGCCCGGCTTCGGCCAGACCCAGCCGCGGAGCACCTGGCGTCCCGCGGGCAGCTGGGATCCGGGGGAGGGAGTCTCGAGGTGGGAGAAGCTGAAGGCGGTTTCGCGCATCTGTTCCGGGAGTCAGCCCAGCCAGGCCTCGCGGACCATCTCCAGGTGCTGGGGCAGGGCGCGGGTATGATGATAGTGGCGGGCGGCGCGGGCATAGGCCATCGAGATCATCTTCCGGTCGCCGGCAAAGTGGGCGGCGAGGGCCTTTTGCAGGGCGGCGGCGAGCTTGAAGGGATCACCGGCGGGGACCAGCCAGGCTTCATCGGTGTCGGTCAGCATCTCCGTGATGCCGTTGACATCGGTACTGACGATGCGGAGGCCGAAGACCATCGCTTCGAGCAGCACGCGCGGGAAGGACTCTTCAAAGCTCGTGCAGACCAGGAGGTCGGCGAGGTGGTAGAAATCGTAGATGTCGCCCGTCTCCGGGAAGATCACGACCTCCTGCAGGCCCAGCAGCTGGATGTCCTCGCACAGCGTCTCCATGTAGAGGCCCTCGCGCGCGCCGACCATCACCCATTGGATTTTCCGGCCCGGGTGCAGGGCGGGGAGCTCCTTGCGCAACAGATCGATTCCGCGGACGTAGATGTGCTGGCCCTTGCGCTCGCAGACGGAGCCGATGTTGACGATCACAGTGGCCTCGGGGTCGAGCCCGTGCTTGCGGCGCAGGGCCTGGCGGTCGTGCTCCGCCTTGAACCGCTCGATGCGGCCGAAGTCCACCCAACTGCGCAGGGTGCGGAAATTGTCGTGCTCGTTGAGCGGTTCGTGGATGGCGCGCGTGGCCCCGGCGGTGAAGACGACCCGCGTGGCCAGACGCAGGGCCTCCTCGACCAGGCCATGCATCGGCGCCGGCAGCAGCGGAGCGAAGAAGCGGCGGATGGCATTGCTTTCGTGCAGGTAGAGCGCGGCTGGCTTGCCGAGATGGGCGGCGAGGTGCATGCCCCAGTAGGCGAGCAGGGTGTTGCCAACAAAGACATCCACCCCCTCCCACGACCGGATGCCGGCCAACCGCTTCACGGCGGCGGCGAACTCCGCGGGAGTGCGGGCGGCCTCGAAGCCGGAGGCGTCCCACACCTCGACTGGCAGGCCGAGCTGCTCGAAACGGGCGCGGAGGGGGCCGTCCTGCGGCGAGGCCACGGAGACGGTGACGCCGGGCTGCTCGGCCAGGTAGCGGGCGAGTTCGAAGGCAAAGATCGGGGCGCCTTCGTAGTTGAGATTGTGGGTGAGGACGAGGGCGCGGAAAGGGCGTGCGGTCCGGGCGTACCGCTGGTAATACGGGTTGAGCGGGAGGTGCCGGGGCGGAAAATCCAGGGCTTCGCTGTGGTAGGGATCGCGATAGGAGCCGTGCCGTTCGAGCCAGGCCACATGTTCGCGCTCCGTGTAGGTCCGCCCGCGCGAGGCGCTGCCGTGGTGGCGGAGCACGGCCTGCGGAGTCACGACCACGCGGGCACCCGCAGCGGCGGCGCGCAGGCAGAAGTCCACATCGTTATAGGCGACTTTCAGCTTTTCCTCCTCGAAGCCACCGAGCCGGCGGTAGAGTTCTGTCCGGGTCAGCAGGCAGGCCCCGGTCACGGCCGCTACATTGCGGGCGGCGTGGGGCAAGAAGAGATAGCCGAGGTCATCGGCGGGGGATTTTTCGAAAAGCACATGCGCCAGGCCGTCCTCGCGGCTGACACTGATCCCGGCGTGGTTGATCGTGCCGTCGGGGTAGAGAAGCTTGGCGCCGACGACCCCCACGCCCGGCACGCTGAGCCAGCCGGCCATGTCTTCCAGCCAGCCCGGGGCGATGGCTTCCACGTCGTTGTTCAGGTGCAGCACAAGGGGGGTGCGCGCGCGGGCGGTGCCGAGATTGACCAGCCGGGAGTAGTTGAAGCCGTCCGGGGAGGCCGGCAGGGTGAGTACCTCGCAGCGCAGGTCCGTGCGCTCCGGCAGCGCGCGGAGGAAGGCGAGCGTGGCGGGATCACCGGAGCCGTCGTCCACCACCACCACCTGCACGCAATCGCGCGGCGTGGTGCGGGCGAGCGAATCGAGGCAGGGCCGGAGCAGGTCGACGCGGTCCTTGGTCGGGATGACGATGGTGACGGGATTTTCCCGCAGGACCGCCGGGGCCCACTGCAGCTGGTGGAGGCAGAGCGCATACTGTTTGGCAAACCCGGGCAGCATGGGTTCGGCCGGCAGTTTCCGGCGGGCGAGGGCCGCGGCAATGCCGCGGTGGGCGGCGTCGAAAAGGTAGCTCTTCTGATCGCCGCGGGTGGCGGTGCTTTCAGCGTGGGCGCGCCAATGGTAGCCGATGAAAGGCACGTGCACGACATCGGCGTCGGGAATGAGCTCCCAGCAGCGCAGGAAGAGGTCGAGGTCCTGTGCGCCGTTGAACTCCGGGCGGAGCCGGCCGGCCTGCTCGATGAGGTCGCGGCGGATGACCGTGAGGTGATGGGTGTAATTGTGCGTGATCGCCATCTCCGGGCTCCACCCGCCCTTGAACTGCGGGTCGAAGCGTCGGCCGGTGTCGTCGATCTTGTCCTCGTCGGTATAGAGGTAGCCGGCGGTCGGGTGGCGGACGATGGCCTGGGCGACGTGCAGCAGGGCGTCGCGGGGCAGGAGGTCGTCGTGGTCAAGCAGCGCGACGAAGGTGCCGGTAGCGACATTGAGGGCGGAGTTGGTGGCGCGGGAAATATGGCCGTTTTCGGTGCGGAAGACCGGCTTGATGCGCGGGTCGGTGCGCGCAGCTTCCTCCAGCATGCGCCGGACGTGGGGCTGCGGCGAGGCGTCGTCGGCAATGCACAGTTCCCAGCGCGGATAGAGCTGCTGCTGGAGGCAGGCGAGCAGCTCGCGGAGGTATTGTTCCGGGGTGTTGTAGGCGGGGACGGCGACACTGATGAGCGGGCCGCCGGCCGCGAGGACGGCGGTGGCATCCCGGCCGAGGACGGTGGCGAGGCGCGGGGTGAGGCGGTTGTGCCAGCACCAGCGGGTGTAAGGATCCTGGTCACGGCGACGAAGGGCGGCGGCCGTCGGAGCCGGTTGGGATTCACCGCGGCCGAGGGTGGCGGCGAGATGCTGCCGCAGACGGCCAATCTCGGCCCGCGACTGCGGCCAGCTGTCGAATTCGAAGCGGAACAATGGCATGCCGCGCAGAAAGGCGGCCAGCACCCGGTAGAAGAGGAACGGCTGGTAGAGGGGGACCGGGCCGCTGTGCTCGTCGCGCCGGTCGAGGTACATGCGCCGGGCAAAAGCGAGCGGGCGCGTACCGTCGCCGGTCTCGGCGAAGATCTTCAGGTTGGCCGGGTTCGGGGTGTCGCGGCGGAGGTCGACCAGGCCGTAGTAACCCGAGTGGCCGGCGTCGGCGTGGTCCGGGCGGTGGGCGGCGACATCGGGCCGCTCCTTCGGATATACGAGGCGGTTCTCGGTCAGGACACCCGTGGTGGCGCTGAGCTGGCTGATGCGGCGCCCGACGCCAAAGATCCAGCCCGTGATGCGGAATTTGCCGTAGCCGGCATTGATCCAGTACCCCGGGTTTTCGATGAAACCGACGAAGCGGGCCCCAATGGCCACGTCGCTGGTCGCAGTAAGGACATCGCGGAGGACGGCGTCGGCCTCTCGGCAGAGAACCGCCCAGGGGGCCTGGTGGAAGTGGCGGTAAAGGTAGTGGAGCGACTGGTAGACGACGGCGGCGCGCAGGATCCGCGGCGGCTTCTTCGCGGTGGCGGGCAGGGCCGAGGTGTCGAGTGGCGTGCGGAAAAACTCCCGCC
>CAISJA010000478.1 GCA_903885525.1 uncultured Opitutaceae bacterium | reverse complement strand
GTTGATGATCGGGACGACGGTGCGGCCGGCAAACAGGCGCAGAAGGGTGTTGCGGGCATTGGCGTGGCGGACGCGGCTGTCGAGGTCGCTGTGGGTGAGGAGCAGCTGGGCCACGTTGAGCCCGTGCCGGGCGAACATCTTGCCGTAGAGGTCCATCACGCGCGTCTGGCCGACGGCGGCGCAGGCCTGGCGGGCGGACAGCTCGTGCGGCCGCTCGGCCAGCCCGAGCACGGCCATGCCGGCGGCCACGGCGCCGGAGGAGACGATCAGGCACTCATGCCCGGCGCGCACCAGGGCGGCGACCTCGGCGGAGAGGCGGGCAAACTGGCGCCGGTCCAGCGTGTTGCCCTTCGGGTTGGTGAGGATACCGGACCCGAACTTCAGGATGATGCGCTGTCTGCGTGCGGCCATGAAATGCGCAACCTACGGCCCGCCGGGGTGCGGACAAGGGCAAAAACGCGGCATAGGCCACCCGACACGGCTTTCTGCGCAAGGCGGGTAAGGGGTTAAAGGGGGAAGGAGTTGCTATTGGCCGGACAAGAAAGCCCTGTTCTGCGAGGAGCACGGTGGCATGCCAGCGAAACAAACTCAGGAACCGAAGTTTTTAAATTTATCGGCGCTTTGCGTGCGGGCGGCCCGGCCCGCGGAGGAACGGCGATGCGAAGAGCTTTTGCGGGAGCGACACTATTTGCCGGTTGCCGCCGCGAAGCCGGGTTGGAAGGGCACCGGGCAAGGATGTGTTTTATATCTGATCCAACTCAAAAGCGACTGTGTCCGCGTCGAAGCGGCCGCCGCCCACGCCGCCTCGGGCCTGGCCCCCCTTTTTTCAAGAATGACTGCGGCCACGGCCGGGCGGAGTACCGGGAACTGACGGCCGCCGCCGTGACCCCGGAACAGATCGGCTTTCCGTTTGCCGCCCAAGCGCCGGCCCTGCGAGCCGTGGTCACGAAAAAGAAAACGGGCGAAGCCAGCGACGAAACCCGTTTGTATGCCACCAGCTTGTTATCCGCGGAGCGCCGGCCCCCTCAATTGATGCGAATGTGCCGCGGCCACTGGGGTGTCGAGGCCGGCAATCATGACCGTCGCGATGTCACCTAGGGCGAAGACCGTGAAAGCGGGCGCAACGCCAAACGCGCCCTCAACATCGCCCTGGTGCGCACCGCTCTGCTCGGTCCCCTGCTCTCCGAGGGCCCCGTCAACTTGCGAGCCCTCTCCCAGACTTACTCCGTCAATCCAGGTGCCGTGATCAGGCGCCTCCTCCACCCTCACTTCGAGGGGTAAACCCACCTGACCCCTGGGTGCCGCTCTCCGCCGTAACTGGACACGGCGGCCACCCGTGCTGTTGACTCCCTCCTCACCGCAGCCCTCTTGCCCACCCTTTTCCTCCACTTTTAGCAAAACATAGCCCCGGCAACCTCTTCCCGGCACCATCACCGCGAGTCCCGAGGCGAATGGTGCTGCCGTCTGCTCTTCCTCTTCCTTTGCAAATCAGAAAGCCGTGGCCACCCGACCGGAGCCGCTGGCAGGCAGGCCGTCGCGCGCGCCCGGGCGAAGCAGGCGATCGGAGGGTCCGATTCCGCCCCGCACCCGGCCGCCGCCCGTGCTTCACTTCACCGGCACGGGTTGCAGCTTCCAGATTTTCTGCGCGTAGTCGCGGATGGAGCGGTCGCTGGAGAACTTGCCGACGCGGGCGGTGTTGAGGATGGCCATGCGCGCCCAGCGGCGGCGGTCCCGGTAGGCGGCGTCCACCCTGGCCTGGGCCTCGGCGTAGGCGCGGAAGTCGGCGAGCACCAGGAAGGGATCGCCCCCCTCCAGCAGGCTGTGGCGGACCAGGGCGGGCAGGTTGGGCGACTCGCCCTGCACAAAATAGTCGGAGCCGAGCCAGTCGAGCACGCCACGCAACTCCTCGTCCTGCTCGTAGTATTTCCACGGGTTGTAGCCGGCCCGCTGCAAGGCGGCGACCTGCTCGACGGTCTGGCCGAAGATGAAGATATTGTCGGCGCCGACCTCCTCGAGGATCTCGACGTTGGCGCCGTCGAGGGTGCCGATGGTGAGGGCACCGTTGAGGGCGAGCTTCATATTGCCGGTGCCGGAGGCCTCCTTGCCCGCGGTGGAAATCTGCTCGGAGAGATCGGCGGCGGGGATGATGCGGGAGGCGAGCGACACGCGGTAGTTTGGCAGGAACGCCACCTTCAGGCGGCCCCGGACGCGGGGGTCCGAGTTGATGCGGGCAGCCACGGCATTGATCGACTTGATGATGGCCTTGGCGAGGTCATAGCCCGGGGCGGCCTTGGCCGCGAAGATGAAGACGCGCGGGACGAGATCGAGGTCGGGGTTCTGGACGATCCGGCGGTAGAGCGCGAGGATGTGCAGCAGATTGAGATGTTGTCGCTTATACTCGTGCAGACGCTTGATCTGGACGTCGAAGAGGGCGTCGGGCGAGACGGTGACGCCGCACTCCTTCTCGATCTGCATGGCGAGATACACCTTGTTCTCGCGCTTGATCGCCATGAATTCGTCCTGGAAGGCCGGCTCGTCGGCCCAGCGTTCGAGCTGCCTGAGCTGGTCGAGGTCGCGGACCCAGCCGTCGCCGATCCTGCGGGTGATGAGGGCGGAGAGCCGGAGGTTGCAGGCGCGGAGCCAGCGGCGCGGCGTGATGCCGTTGGTGACGTTGAGGAAGCGGCCGGGGAAGAGGGCGTCGAATTCGGGGAAGAGGTTGGCGCGGAGCAGGCGGGTGTGCAATTCGGCCACGCCGTTGACCGCGTAGGAGCCGGCCACGGAGAGATTGGCCATGCGCACCAGCTTGGCGCCGCCCTCCTCGATGAGGGAGACGGCGCGTTTCTTGGCGTCGTCGCCCGGCCACTTGGCCTCGCATAGCCGCAGCAGGTGCTGGTTGATGTCGTAAATGATGAGGAGGTGGCGCGGCAGGACGCGCTGGAAGAGCGCCACGCTCCACTTTTCGAGGGCCTCGGGGAGCAGCGTGTGGTTCGTGTAGGCGAAGACGTGCGTGGTGATCTCCCAGGCGGCGGCAAAATCCATGCCCTGCTCGTCCAGGAGGATGCGCATCAGCTCGACGATGGCGACGGAGGGGTGCGTGTCGTTGAGCTGGATGGCCTGCTTGTCGGCAAAGTTGTGCCAGCCGTTGCCGGCGGTGGAAAAATGCCGGCGGATGATGTCGCGGAGCGAGCAGGTAACGAAGAAGTACTGCTGGACGAGGCGCAGCTCCCTGCCGTTCTCGGTGCGGTCGTTCGGATAAAGGACCTTGGAAATGGTCTCGCCGTAGACCTTCTCGCGGACCGCCTCGACATAGCCGCCCTCGTTGAAGGTGCGGAGATCAAAATCCTCGGTGGCCCGGGAAGCCCAGAGGCGGAGGATGTTCACCGTGGTGGTGCCGTAGCCGACGATCGGGATGTCGTAGGGGAACCCGACGATGGTCTTGGCGTCGACCCAGCGCCAGTAGAATTGGCCGCGGTCGTCAAACACCTGCTCGCAACGGCCGAAGAGCTTGACCTCCTGCTTCCAATCGGGACGGATGACCTCCCAGGGCGCCCCTGCGACGATCCAGTTGTCCGGATGCTCGACCTGATGCCCATGGACGAACTCCTGCCGGAA
The DNA here is from genome assembly GCA_903885525.1 of uncultured Opitutaceae bacterium. GTDB lineage: Bacteria > Verrucomicrobiota > Verrucomicrobiia > Opitutales > Opitutaceae > Didemnitutus. The sequence goes on along the minus strand of CAISJA010000478.1, from coordinate 5,142 downwards.
CAGGCCGAATTCGTAATGGATGCCATAGCCGACCGCGGGCAGGTCCAGGGTGGCGAGGGAATCGAGGTAGCACGCGGCCAGACGGCCCAGGCCGCCGTTGCCCAGGCCCATGTCCTCCTCGGCCCCGCGGATTGTCTGGAAATCCAGGCCCAGCTCATCGAGCGCATCGACCGCCGCCTCGTGCAGCCCGAGGCTGACGAGGTTGTTGGTGAAGAGCCGGCCCATCAGGTACTCCAGCGAGAGGTAGTTGACGCGGCGGGTGTTGCTCCGGCGGTGTTCGCCCATCGTCACCAGCATGCGTTCGAGGATGCTGTCGCGCACGGCGATGGCGGTGGCGATCCACCAGTCGCGGTCGGTGGCGTTGCCCTCGTCGCGGGCCAGGCTGCACTTCAGATGGCGCTGGATAGCGGTCTTTATTTGGGCGGCTTCGGCGCTGAGCGGGCGCTTCGCCGGACGGGACGCGGGTTTGGACTTCGAGGTCTTCGCGGTCATGGAAAGGCGCAGTAAAGGCCCGGGCGAAACACCATGCAAGGAGTGTTTGCTCCCTCGCTGGAAGAAATTTTCCGCAGGGACCCGCGAGGGCGGGTCCGGCCCGCTGCGCGCAAAAGCACGCCGGGAAAAACCGGGGCGTCTACCGCTGGAAGCGCCGGGCCAGTTCGCCCCGGCCCAGTTCGAAGTGGGTCGGACGGCCGGCGGGGCTGGTGTGCGGCTGCTGGCAGGCGAAGAGTTGGGCGACCAGGGCCAGGGCCTCGGTCTCGGCCAGGGTGGCGGGCAAACGCACGGCCTTGAGGGCCGCCAGGCGGGCCAGTTCCTCCTCAGCCAGCCGGGGATCCCGTTCATCGATCCGTCCCTCGCGCACGAGGGCAAGCACGTCGCGGAGGAAAAGCTCCGCCGCCTCCGGCTCCAGCCAGGCGGGCACGGCCTCGAGGCGGAAAAAATTGCGGCCAAACTCCCCCACTTCCAGGCCGTGGGCAGCGAGGAAGGCCAGCTTGTCCAGCAGCAGGGCGCTGCTGATGGCATCTAGCTCCACCGGCAGGGCGAAGAGCAGCCGTTGGCTCGCCACTTCGCGCCGTGCAAACTGGGCCTGCAGCCGCTCAAACCACACCCGCTCGTGCGCCGCCCGGCGGTCGAGGACCACCACGCCGGCCGGGGATTCGAAGAGGGCATAGTCCGCGTGCGCCGTGCCGAGAAAACGCCAGCCGGCGAGAGAGACGGGGCGGGCGGAAGTTTCGATCCTGGAACCTGCATGCTCCCGGGCCGCGGAGGCGGCGGGCGGAGAATCGGGGGCAACTGGCCGGGACGCGGACCCACCTGGCCGCACCTTGGGCGCAGAGGGCGGCGGACCCGCGGCAACCACCGGCCCCGCCTGCGTCCGGCCCGGCGAGGCCGCAGCCCGCCCGGGCTCCGCCGCGGAGGCGGTCGCCGGCGCGCCGCCTTCGGTCCCTGGCGCTCCGCGGGCCGCGTTCCCGGCTCCCCGCTCCAGGTCGATCGCCTCCACCACCGGTGCCGCCGCGCCGGTCTCGCGCAGCCGCTGCAACACCTGGCGGATGACAAACCCGCGCACCTGGCCCTCGCTGCGGAAGCGCACCTCGCGCTTGGCGGGATGCACGTTCACGTCCACCGCGGCCGGATCCAGTTCGAGGAAAAGCACCGCCACCGGGTAGCGTCCCTTCGGCAGCAGGGTCGCGTAGGATTCGATCAGGGCGTAATTGAGCGTGCGGCTGTCGACCGGACGGTGGTTGACGAAGGTGATCATCTCGTGGCGGGCCGCCCGGTGCACGCCCGGCCGCCCGATCAGCCCGCTCAGGCGCAACCCCTCCCCGGCGGCCTCGACCGGGAGCAGGTCCGCCGCGAGCTGCCGGCCCATGATCTCCCCCACCCGCTCCGTCAGCGTGGTGCAGACGGGCGAGCGGAAGAGCACCCGGTCGTCCTCGCTCAGCGTGAAGGCTGTCCGCGGGCAGGCCAGGGCGTAGAGCCGGACGCTCTGGATGATGTGGGCGGATTCCGTGGCGTCGCTCTTGAGAAACTTGCGGCGCGCCGGCACCGCATGGAAGAGATGGGAGACCGTGATGCGCGTGCCCGCCGCCACGCCGCATTCGTGCACATGGACGAGTTTGCCGCCGTTGACCACGACCTCGGTGCCGGCGGGGTCGGCCGCGCGGCGCGTCTGTAGCTCGAAGCGCGCGATGCTCGCGATGGAGGGCAGCGCCTCGCCGCGGAAACCGAAGGTGCCGAGCCGGTCGAGGTCGACGGTCTCCACGATCTTGCTCGTGGCATGGCGTTCGAGGGCGAGGAGGGCGTCGTCCTTGGACATGCCGCCGCCGTTGTCGGTGATGCGGATGAGGCTGCGCCCGCCATGACGGAACTCGACCTCGATGCGGGTCGCGCCGGCATCGAGCGCGTTCTCGACCAGCTCCTTCACCACCGCCGCCGGTCTTTCGATGACCTCGCCGGCGGCGATCTGATTCGCGACGCGGTCGGAAAGGATGCGGATGTTCGACATGGAGAGGAGGACAGAACTAATCGCGGAAATGCCGCAGAACGGAAGCGCGGAATTCGGGCCGCCACCCGGCCCGCCGGAGGCCGGGCGCGGACCGGGCAAAGTCCGTGGCCAAGACCGTGGCCGCGGTGCGGGCCGCCGACTCCCTCCCCCCCGCGGCCGGGCAACCGGGACCGCGGCCGGACGGGCCGCATTCCCCGGGCCGATTTCATGCTCCGTCGGCCCGTGCCCCGCCTTACCGTCGCCTCGCGAGAGCCGGGTTACCCGAGCAGTTTTTTCCAGCGGGCGAACTGGCGGCGGAGTTGCACCGGGCCAGGCATGCCGGTGCCGCGCCGCCGCGCCATGGCCTGCTGAAGGTCAAACGCCGAGACCCAGTCCGGCCCCAGCTTCGGATGCAGGGGCTGCACCTCGGCGTGGCTGAGCTGGTTGAGCGGCCGGCCCCGTCCCTCGGCCAGTTTCACCACCGCGCCCACGACGTGGTGCGCCTCGCGGAACGGCACCCCGGCTCGCACGAGATAGTCCGCCAGGTCGGTGGCCAGCAGGGCGGGATCGGAGACCGCCTCGGCGCAGCGCGCTTCCAGAATCTGCAGCCCCGTAAAGGTGCCGGCCAGCACTTCCAGGCAGAGCACCGTCTGATCGTGGCTGTCAAATACCGGCGGCTTGTCTTCCTGCAGGTCGCGGTTGTAGGTCAGGGGCAGGCCCTTCGTCAGGGTGAGCAGCGTCTGGAGGTTGCCTTGCAGCCGGGCCGATTTGCCGCGCAACAACTCGAGCGAATCAGGATTTTTTTTCTGCGGCATCAGGCTGGAACCGGTGCAGAAGGCGTCAGGCAGGCTGATGAACCTGAATTCCTGGCTGGCCCAGAGGATCAGGTCCTCGGCGATGCGGGAAAGATGGACGCCGACAAGGGCGCAGGCCGTGGCAAATTCGACAAACACATCGCGGTCGGCCACGGTGTCCATGCTGTTCTGCGTGACGCGCGGGCGGCCCCTGGCATCGACGAAGCCGAGGGCCTTGGCGGTGAACTCACGGTCGATCGGCAGGGTTGTGCCGGCCAGGGCGCCGGAGCCGAGCGGGCACCAGTTGGCGTGGTCGGCCACGGCATCGAACCGCTCGGCGTCGCGCTGCAACATTTCGAGATACGCCAACAGGTGGTGGGCGAGGAAGACGGGCTGGGCCCGCTGCAGGTGGGTGTAGCCGGGGATCAGCACGGCGGCATGGGCGCTGGCCACGGCAAGGATGGCGCGCTGCGCCCCGTCGATCCGCTGGATGACCTCGCCGCAGGCAGCCTTGAAATAGAGCCGCATGTCAGTCGCGACCTGGTCGTTGCGGCTGCGGGCCGTATGGAGCTTGGCGGCGGCAGGCACGCGCTTGGTCAGCGCCTGCTCGATGTTCATGTGCACATCCTCGAGTTGCGCGCTCCAGGGGAAACGCCCGGCGGCGATCTCGCTCCCAATGGCGTCGAGCCCGGCCTGGATGGAGTCGCGTTCCGACGCGGTGATGAGCCCGACGTGCGCCAGCATGGCGGCATGCGCCTTGCTGCCGGCAATGTCGCAACGCGCCAGCCGCCGGTCGAACGACACGGACTCGCTGAACTTCAACATCAGGTCGGCGGGTTTTTGGGAAAACCGACCGCCCCACGTGGCCTGGGCATGCTTCGCCATAGGGCGCGAAGCAACGCCCCCCCGTCCGGCTTGGCAACGAGATTTTGGAACCGCCCCTCCCCAGCGCCCGCCATCCCCGCCGGGCGCCGATCCGGCCCGGCCCGACCACGGCACCTCCGATACTTGTCATACAATATATGACATGTTTCCGGGCAGAGGGCCGCCGGGGCCGGGAGGGACGCGTGGCCGGACTTCGCCACCGGGGCCAATTCCGGTTTGCGCCGTCCGCGCCGCGGGGGCAGGGTCGCGCCATGCGACTGCCACCCGCTCTGCTGCTGCTTTGTCTCGGGGCCGCCCTCCTCGGGGCGGCGGAGCCGGGGCCGGACGATGTGGTGGTGCCGCCGCTCAAGGCCTCGATCTATGTGGCAAGTGTCACGCTCACGCCGGGGGTGTTTGAGCGGCAGGGCGACAGCTACACCGCCGCCTACGAGGTCGAGGTCTGGCCCTGGAGGTTCTGGGACGAGACGGGCCGGGTCACGATCCATCTCTCCGCCGGCGACCTCGCCCGGGTGCGCGCGGGCCAGCCGGTCGATTTCCGCGGCGAAGGCCGCAACGCAAAGAACAAGCCGCGCAAGGTCACGGGACAGGTGCAGCCCTCCTCCCCGCACACCGGCCGGATCAAGCTGCGCATCTCGGCCGACGGCTATTCGCTGACCTTCAACAGCACCTACCGGTTCGCCCAGTGACGGGCCGGTCCGTCGCTGCGACGCTGGATTCGCAAAAACTATATCGCCCGGCCAGGGCCGCCGAGGGGGCGTGGACTGGGTTTCTCCCGGGCACAAGCACATCGGATATCCATGGACGGGACGCCACGACCCGGCCGGCACCTGTCAGGCGCCGGCCCGGGGAAGCGGCATTTTTCGCGCGAAGTGCTCCGGGGGGGCCGGCAGGATGCCAAGTCTTCCGCAAAACAACGGACCGACGTGGCATCCGCTCCTGCCGGGCCAAAGCCCTGGTGAGGCGCCGCCGCCCCGCCGGGCG
>CAISJA010000477.1 GCA_903885525.1 uncultured Opitutaceae bacterium | reverse complement strand
GCTCTCGCCGATGGAGCCGGTGGCGCCGAGCAGGACGACGCGACGTGGGGGGGCGGATCCGGACACGGGTGGGTGGGGGTGCCGGCGCGTCAGCTCAGGAACTTGAAGATGACGAAGGCGAGCGGGGCCGTCAGGATCAGGCTGTCGGTGAGGTCGAAGGCCCCGCCGATGCCCGGGATGAGGGCACCGGTGTCCTTGACGGCGGCGCGGCGTTTGAGGACCGACTCGATGAGGTCGGAGAGGATGCCGGCCACAGCGAGGACGGGCGCGATGAGGGCGGCGTGCGTGAGGGTGAGCTTTTCCGGCAGGTACCCGGCGGCGAAGTGCGCGATGGCGACACCGAGGGCGGTGGCGAGGAGCACGCCGCCCACGGCGCCTTCCCAGGTTTTTTTCGGGCTGATGAAGGGGGCCATCTTGTGCCGGCCGACCGCCAGGCCGGTGAGGAGGGCGCCGACATCGCAAAATTTTGTCACGGCGACGATCCACAGCGTGAGGACGAGGCCGGAGTCCGGATCGGGGGAAAGCAGGAGAATCCGCACGAGGTAGTGCAGCATGAACGGCACGTAGAGCAGACCCAGGGAGGAGCTGACGAGGGTTTCGACCCGGTTGGAGTTGTCGCGCTCGCCGAGGATGCGGAAGGCAAAGACGACCACGGCCAGGGCCAGCAGGGCGGGGGCGAGCCCGGCGAATTCCTCGCCGTCGGTGAGGAAGTGCGAGGCGTAGAACGGGCCGGCCGTGATGAGCACGCTGAAGAGCAGTCCGGTCCACCGGAAGGGGCGGAAGCCCATTTTCTCCATCATGCCGTAGAATTCGTGCAGGGTGAGCGCCGCCAGCAGGGCGATGAGCCAGACGGCGGCGTGGGCGCCGAAATACCACAGGCTGCCGAAGATGACGGCCCAGAGAACGAGGGTGCTGAGAAGGCGTTTGAGCACGGGAGGGGGTGGTGGGGGGTCAGGGCGGGCCGGGGCGGACCTGTTCGGAGGTGAGCCCATAACGGCGCTCGCGGCGACCGTATTCGTCGACGGCGGCCTGCAGGTCGGCCTTGGTGAAATCGGGCCAGAGGGTGGGGGAGAAGACCATCTCCGCGTAGGCCAGCTGGAGGAGGAGGAAATTGCTGATGCGAAGTTCCCCCGAGGTGCGGATGAGCAGGTCCGGATCGGGCAGGTCGGCGGTATAGAGGTAGCGGGAGAACTCATCCCAGCCGGTCTCGGCGGGATTGGCGCGGCCCGCGCGCACCGCCAGGGCGTAGGCGCGGGCGGCGTCCACCACCTCGGTGCGGGCTCCGTAGTTCAGGGCGAGGGTGAAATGCCAGTGGGTGAAGTGGCGCGTGGCCTCCTCGGTCTCGCGCAACAGACGGCAGACACCGGCCGGCAGGTCCGCGGTGCGCCCGATGGCATGGAAGCGCACCTCGTCGCGGACAAAAGTGGACAGTTCCCTTTTCAAATAGAGTTCGAGCAGGCCCATCAGGCCGCTCACCTCCTCCTGCGGGCGTTTCCAATTTTCGACCGAGAAGGCATAGAGCGTGATGTAGCGGATGCCCAGCTCGCGGGCGGCGTTCAGGGCGGTCCGGACGGACTCGACGCCGCGGCGGTGGCCTTCGAGCCGGGGCAGCCCCCGCTGCCGGGCCCAGCGGCCGTTGCCATCCATGATGATGGCGACGTGCTGGGGGATGGAGGGCTGGCCGGGTGCAGACATGCAGGGAGCGATTGAGGGTGGGGCGGGCAGTTTTGACAAGCCGCCTTTGTCATGGATCCCGGCCGGCGGCACATCCGGCCGGGGCTGGGGGCGGGCAGCCGCGTGTGCCGCCCAGCCGCCATGCCGGCGCGGGAGGAGTCCGCGCCGGGAGCAGAGTAGCAGCAATGCGGCCGCCGGGCCGACTGTGCACTTTTGCCGCCGGGCCGCATCCGCGGCCTGACGGGTCCCGCACCGGGGCCGGGCGGGTGCCCCGTTTTTCCGGCCGGAGTCGGTTGGAAAGCGGAGATTCGGCCGGAGTGGGGCTGGTCAGTTTGCGATGTCCTCGAATTGTTCGGCGGCCTGGACCGGGGGAATGCTGGTCTGGCGCGCCGGGGCGGGCAGGACGGCTGGGCGATGGCCGTTCGCCCCCGCGGCGGACTTGCCCTTCGGCGCGAAGGTGAGAAGGTGTCCCGGGGCGGGAGCGGGTGGCGGCGGCTGCTCCGAAGGGTGGGCGCTGCCGGCAGCGGGCCGGGGCTGGACGTCCCGGACCAAGGCGAGCAATTCCGTGACCTGCTCCTTGAGCAGAATGGTCTGGGCGCTCATTTCCTCGGCGGCGCTGGCGCACTCCTCGGCCGCGGCGGCGTTGTTCTGGGTGATCTTGTCAATCTCAGTCACGGCGGTGTTGACCTGGGTGATGCCATCGAGCTGCTCCCGGGAGGCGTTTGCCACCTCGGTGGCGAGTTCGTCGACCTTGCGATCCTGCTCCACAATGTTCTGGAGGGTGGTGGAAACCTTGGCGGTGAGCTGGACGCCGAGGGCGGTCTTGTTGATGGCCGACTCGATCTTGCCGGCGGTTTCGCGGGAGGCGAGGGCGCTGCGTTGGGCGAGGCTGCGAACCTCCTCGGCGACGACGGCGAAACCCATGCCGGCCTCGCCCGCCCGGGCGGCTTCGACGGCGGCATTCAGGGCGAGGATGTTGGTCTGGAAGGCGATCTCGTCGATGGTCTTGATGATCTTGGCGATGTCGTCGCTGGAGCCCTTGATCTCATTCATCGCCGCGGCCATGGCCTGCATGTCGGCGGCGCCGGCGGCGGCGGTCTGGTTGGCCTCGCGGGCGAG